>JBDGTJ010000047.1:0-1676 GCA_042216925.1 Halobacteriaceae archaeon | reverse complement strand
TCCACCTGGTGTACAGCGACGACCTCGCCTACGACGGCGAGACCAGCGTCGACGAACTCAAAACGGCGATGCGGAACGGCATGGACTACGACGGTCGGGGGTATCACTACGCCCTCGCCGTCGAGGCCCTGGCCATCCCCGCCGGCGGCGTCACCCTCCCATACCTGGACAATGCACCACTGATGTTCGTCACCGACGCCCGCGCCGGCTACTACTACCCCGACGGCGTCATCGGCACGCTGTTCAGCACGAGCTCGGGCACAGCGTCGGGCTCACCAGCGGGGACTTCGTCGGCATCGACAGCACCGACGTCGCCTACGACGAGTACGCGAGTGCGATGAACTACAACGCCCCCGGCGTCGCGTTCACCTACAGCAGTGGCCCGCCCTTCGATGACTGGGCCCACCTCGCCACCGCCCTCAACACCCCGAACGTCACCGCCTGAACCGCGCGACTCGAGGCACCTCCCGGCCGCTGTGAACTGTCCGAGCGACACCACCGGCGGTGACGACCGCCCTCAGTCCATGCGGCGGGCCGCGAGCAGCGCCGCGACGACGACGGCGACGACGGTTCCCAGGACGGTAAGCCCCGGGCCCCCATCGCCGGTCGTCGTTGTCGTGGACCGGGTCGTCGTCTCGGTCGGTGAGGTCGCCGTCGTCGACGAGGTCGACGCCCTCGTCGTCGTGGACCGGGTCGTCGTCGTTCGCGTCGAGGTCGACGTGGTCGTCGCGGTCGTCGTCCTCGTCGTGGTTGTCGTGGTGGTCGTCGTGGTCTGGGCGGCTGTGCGGACCGTGACGGTGCCGGCGGTGGTGTCCTCGACGACGAGGCGGTGGCCGCCGGCGGTGGCGAACGACGGGGTGAACCGGACCGTCACCGACTCCCCGCCGGACACCGAGATGTTGCGTTCCCCGATCACGGTGCCATCGTCCCGCAACGTGATCGTCGTCGACCCGGCGAGATCGCCCGTGTTCTGGATGGTGGCGGTGACGAGGACCGTCTCCCCGACCGTGACCGAGGTGTCCTGGATCGTGACCGATTCCACGGTGAGGGCCGCGGGGTCGCCGACGGTGACCGTCGTCGACGCCGACCCGACCGCGATCGTCTTGGTCCCGGGGGTGGACAGCGTCGTGGTGAACGAGACCGTCGTCGAGGCGTTCTCGTCGAGGGCCACCGTCCGCACCGTGACGCGGGTGCCATCGACGGTGACGGGGACGGTGAGGGTCCCGGGCCCGTCACCGACGTTCGTGATGGTGGCGGTGACCGTGATCGTGGTGTTGGGGTCGACGCGATTCGGTGCCGAGAGGTTCCCCACCGCGAGGCTGGGGGTGCCCTGGCCCAGCCACGGGTCGAAGCGGACGGTGGCGACACCGGTGGTGGTGTTCCCGGAGACCTGATCGCCCTCACCGTCGGCCTCGAACCCGGTGACCGGGTCGTCGAAGGCGTCTGTGACCTCGGCGCTGGTGTTCGGCCCGTCCGGATCGCCCCAGTCATTGTAGGTGGCGTTCACCACCGCGGAGGTGTTCGCGTTCAGGACGCCGTACCGACCGTTTGCCTTGATGGTGTTGTAATGGATTGCCACGGCGGCCGCGGATGCATCATCGGTCAGCTGGATGCCGTTCCCGCTGTTGCCGGCGATGAGGTTGTCCACGATCTTGATCTGGCCCTCCAGCGGGTCG
>JBDGTJ010000032.1:0-36419 GCA_042216925.1 Halobacteriaceae archaeon | reverse complement strand
AATCCGGGCGGTCCCATACTGCTCCTCGACAATCAGTGAGGATTGAAGAGTCCTAGAACCGGGGACACGTAATAATGGAGGCTACCCATTGCGTTCGAGATGGTGCCTCGAGACGAGACAACCATTACTTGAACGTGCACATTGCATAACGGCTCTTCGGAGGTTTTTGCGGGGAGACGAGCAATTACCGGGTATGGAGAGTCACCGAAAGGGCGACGTTACCGAGGCTCGAGTTATCGCGGAGTTCAAAGAGCGTGAAATCCCTGTTTCCATCCCCTTCGGTGACAACGAGCGTTACGATGTGGTGGTCGAATCGGATGAGGAGATGTATAGAATCCAGATCAAGACCGGTTGGCCCTCCGATGGGTGTATCCACTTCCACGGCAAGTCAAGTCACACAAACGCAACAGGGAATGTCTACAAGAAGTACGATGGTGACGTCGATTACTTCGCCGTCTATTGCGCCGAAGTAGAGGAGTTGTATCTCATCGGAGAAGACGAGTTCGAGACGAATATGCAACTACGCGTTGAGGAGCCTGGAGTGAACCAGCCGACCATCAACTGGGCGTCGGAGTACGAATTCGGGGTGAGGTGGCCGCCGAGAAACGATTCGGAGACGCGGTCAGCCGATCGGCGCGAAGAGGTCATTCACCTCCTTCGCACGAAGGATGTAGACCTCTTCGATGCACGATCGATGGACGTCCCATACGACGTCTTGTTGCGGACTCCTGCTGATACCTTCGTCCGGGCGGTCATCCGGTACGGCTCCGAGTCGGAGGACCGGTTGCGCTTCGATACCGGGAACCAACGGACGCCCGGCCCGGAGGAGATCGATGCGGTGTTGGTCTACCGGGTTGCGACGGAGGCCTTATACCTCGTCGATCGGTCGACCTACGACGTGTCGTGCAGTCTGGGGCTGTCGGCCCCGGCGGGCCAATCCTGTGAGGCGGCGGCCTACCGGTTCGAGGAGCGGTGGCCGACGGCGGTCAGGTAGGGACGTCGAGTTCGAGGGGTCCCGAGGCCGTGGTGGTCTGCCTGCGGTGGGGCCGCGACTGCGAGCGGCGGTCGGAGGTTGGATCGATGGCCTCGGTGTTGGGGTCGAGGTGGGTGACAGCGGTCCCGGAGCGGCAGATGCCTAGTCCGGGAAGCCGGCGAGGAGGTCGACGGCGGTGTCCCCGAGGTCGTAGAGGTCCTCGGTGGCGGCCTCGAAGTGTGGAGTCCAGTCCTCGGGGGTGACGTAGTCGCTGACGACGAAGACCGAGGCAGCCTCGATGTCGTGGTGGGAGGCGACGGCGAAGACGGCGGCGGCCTCCATCTCGACGGTGAGGACGCCCCGGTCGGCGTAGGTCCTGACTTCGGCTTCGGTCTCGCGGTAGACGGCGTCGATCGTCCAGGTGGGGCCCTCGTGGACGGTGACCGGGTACTCCTCGAGGGTTGTGGCGACGTGGGTGTGGAGGGCGTCGCTCGGGCTGGCGTCCCGGTCAGCTGGGAGGTAGTGGTGGCTGGTGCCGTCGTCGCGGATCGCCCGACTGCAGAGGATGTACTCGCCGCGGTCGATGGTGGTCTCGAGGGCGCCGGCGAAGCCAATCGAGAGGAAGGCGGTGGCGCCGTCGGCGATGAGTTCTTCCATCTGCATGGCGGTGGTGGGGGCACCGATGCCGAAGTTCCCGAGGACGCCGACGTCGTCGGGGAGGACGTAGAGGTCGCCGAAGTAGGCGTCCAGCTGGTGGCCGTCGTAGGTGTCGGTGACGTACTCGAAGAGGCTGGGACTGTAGCAGAGGACGATCGCGGACGGTGGTGTGATGTCCTCGCGGAGGTGTGTCCCGCTCTCGTCGGGGGTGATGACCGGGGTGGAGGCGTGTTTGTCCGGGTGGTTCGGGACGGGCACCGCCGGCGGGTAGTGGATGGACCCTGAAAACGGTTGAGATGCGGGCTCGCAGTTTCACTTCCGGTGTGCGTGGCTCGGGTTTACCCGGTGGTGGCGTCTCGGAGTTGAGTATGGCGACCGAGCAGCAACGACCGGAGCAGTCCCAGCGGGTGTTCGAGCGGTTGTGTCGGGAGTTGGCCGATCTCCGGCCCGGGGTGCACATGGCGGAGATGGCGGTGACGTTGTTGCGGCCGACCCACGACGGGCGGGCGTTGGTGGGGCTCGTCGACGAGGGGGCGGCGGCGGTGTACTACCACTACGCGAGTCGCACCCTCTCGAGTGTGCCCTTCGACGAACACGGGCTCGACGTGGGGGCGTCGACGCTGTTGGCGCGGGACCTCGACGATCCCCGGGACTGGGTGAAGAGTCACGGTGATCGGGTGGCGTGGGTGGCGCGTCGGTATCGGGACACCCGTCGGTGATCGGTCAGGCGGGGAGGGTCGGTGGGGGTGCCTGGGTGCGGGTGGTGCGGTCGCCGATCGGTGGTGGGGCCTGGATGGCGTCGAAGGCCAGGCGGACGTGACCGAGCCACGGGACACTGACTTCGGCGGTGCCGCGGATCCAGGCGGGGGCGACGACGGGGGCGATGCCTTGGACCTGGTCGTAGTAGGGGTTGGCGTCGCCTTTGGTGATGAAGCCGGCGTGGCTGGCGGGACACGTGGGGAGGTCGGCACAGGTTCGGTCCCCGAGGTAGGCGGGGTTGGCGTCGGCCACCCAGTTCTCGCCGGCGGTGACGTAGAACCGGGCGCGGTGGATGATCGGGGGACCGGCGCGTGTGGGTGGTTGGTAGACGATGACGTCGCCGTAGGTGCCAAAGGACCGGTAGCCGGTGTCGGCACCGACCTGGAAGGGGACGACGCCGGTGTCGGCGACGGCTTCCTGGGGGACGAAGCGGTGTTCGTCCATGACGAACACGAGGTCGCCGACCTGCATGTGTGGGCGCATGCTCCCGGATTCGACGGCGACCAGTGGTGGCCAGACGCCGCTGACGAGGAACAAAAGGACGCCGATGGCCAGGACGGCACTGGCGCTGGCGAGGGCTTCGCGGAGGAAGGCGACGCCGGCGTGGTCGGTGGTGAGGAACCAGCGGAGGGCAGCCACCGGACCGGATCGTGGGTCCGGCGCCTCGTCTGTCATCACTTCCGGTTGACGGGGTCCGGGTTTCAACCTTGTGTGTCGTCACCCTTATGCAGGGTTGGAGCGTGTCCTGGGTCGTGTCTCGTGAGGCCCAGGTGTGGGTGGTCCGCGAGTTGACGAGTCGGGGGTACAACGCCGATCGGGATGCGGTGACGTTGCTCGCGCGGACGGACGACCCGGCCGCGGCCGTCGAGCGGGTGGTCGATGGGGTGTCGGCGGAGACGTTGACGGTGACGGCCGGCCACGTCCGGTCGGCCCTCGACGTGGCGGAGACCGGCGCCGTCGAACGCGACACCACCGCTTCGACTGGAGGCGATACGACCACTGACCCGGAGGAAGGTAGCGGTCCTCCAGTTGAACCGATGGGGGTCGATTCTGGGGAGGGAGAGGGCGTCGAGGCCGACGACGGGCCCGACGGGTCGACGGACTCCGTGACGGTGACCGGGGACATCACCGGTGAGAGCACCGGGACGGGCGAGTACGGGGAGTTCGTCGCCGTCTTCCGGGATCGGTACGAACGGTTGGCGGGGAAGCTCCGCGGTCGGGTGAACCATCGGCCCACCACCGCGATCGAGGCGTTGGGCGGTGGGTCGGAGGCGGCACTCGTCGGGATGGTGGCGGACGTCCGGTCGACGGCCAACGGTCACTGGCTGGTCGAGCTCGAGGACACGAACGGCGTCTTCCCGTGTCTCATCCTCAAAGACCGGGACGTCGCCGCGGTCGTCGACGAACTCCTCTTGGACGAGGTGATCGCCGTCGAGGGGTCGCTGGCCGACGACGGCGGCATCCTGTTCGTCGACGCCGTCCACTTCCCGGACGTGCCCCGCACCCACTCCCCGGCGACGGCCGATCGACACGTCCAGGCGGCACTGGTCTCGGACGTCCACGTCGGCAGCCAGGAGTTCATGGCCGACGCGTGGGACCGGTTCGCCGACTGGTTGCACACCGACGCCGCCGACGCAGTGGAGTACCTCCTGATCGCCGGGGACATGGTGGAGGGCGTCGGCGTCTACCCCGACCAAGACGAGGAGTTGAGCGTCGTCGACATCTACGAGCAATACGAGCGCTTCGCCGAGCATCTGGCGGCGGTGCCATCGGACCTCGAGATCGTGATGATCCCGGGGAACCACGACGCGGTCCGGCTCGCCGAACCCCAGCCCGGGTTCGACGAGGACCTCCGTGAGATCCTCTCGGTCCACGACGCCCGGATCGTCGGGAACCCGGCGACGGTGACCATCGAGGGCGTGTCGATTCTCATGTATCACGGGGTGTCACTCGACGAGATCGTCGCAGAGCTCCCCGCGGCGAGCTACGAGGAGCCGGCGGCCGCGATGACCCATCTGTTGCGCAAGCGCCACCTCGCCCCGACCTACGGCGGCAAGAACCGGTTGGCGCCCGAAGAGCGGGACTACCTCGTCATCGACGAGGTCCCCGACGTCCTCCACGCCGGCCACGTCCACACGCTCGGTGTCGGCGAGTACCACGGGGTCCGCACCGTCAACAGCGGGTGTTGGCAGGCCCAGACCCCGTTCCAGGCCAGCGTCAACATCGACCCGGACCCGGGGTATGCCCCCATCCTCGACCTGGACACCCTCGATGTCACCATCCGGAAGTTCCACTGATCACGGCTCACCCGGTGGCAGTCGGTACCGGTGGGTGGCCTGGCCGTCGAAGGCGGGGCCGGCACCGACGCGTTCGAAGCCACTGCTCTCGACGGCCGAGACCGTCGCCGTCTCCTCGGCCGGCACGACCACCTCGATCGGGGCGTCCCGTCGCTGGGCGACCCGGCGCGGGTCGGCCAACAGCGTCTGGAGGGCCGCGGCGTCCCCGCCGAGGTGGGTGACGTGGACCGTCTCCTCCCACCAGTCGTAGGCCAGCGCCGCGACCGGGTCGTCCTCGAGTGTCCCGAGACGGATGGTTCGTTCGTGGAGCAACCGGTGGATCGCCCGCTCCGGCAGGTCGAACAACCGGGCGAGGGCGTCGACATCGGACGCGGTCGCCGGCCGCACCGAGACGTCCATCGACTCCGGTGTCGGGGCCGACCGTCAAAACCGCTCGGGTCGCGTCAACGCCTTTCATCCCCCGGGGCGTAGCCGCGGCCATGACCGCGGAGGACGCCGCCCACCGGTGTGACTTCTGTCGACTCAAGATCGCCGACGACCCGGTCACCATGACCCACGACGGCGTGGAGTACTCGTTCTGCTGTACGGCATGCCGGGACGCCATGCAACGATCCGATCGCGTCTACACCCAGTACCACGACTTCAAACGGGTGCACCCCGGGTTGGCCGCCTTCGATGTGGCCTTACCCCAGGGCCTCTCCCGGAACTCCTTCGTGTTGCTGACCGCCCAGGCCGGCACCCGTCAACGCGAGATCCAGACCGAACTCGTCTGGCGGACCCTCCAACGCGGCGAACCGGCGGTGATCGTCAGTTTCACCGAGCCCCCCATCTCGATCATCGGCGATTTCCTCTCGTTGGACTGGAACGTGTTCCCGGCACTGGAACGCGGCGACCTCCACATCATCGACTGTTTCACCTATCGCCTCGAGGATCGGGAACGGTTCGAGGAACGACTGTCGGGCTGGAACCGCCACGTCCTCCGGGTCGCCAACGACGCCACCATCCCGATCGAGGACCCCACCGACCTCGCCCACGTCCTCTCCTCGATCGACTCCTGTCTCGAAGCGTGTGACATGGTGGAGACCGGGATCGTCGTCCTCGACTCCCTGACGGAACTGGGCACCCTCGTCCAGACGGTGCGGGCCTACGACTTCGTCAAGGACCTCCGCGCGGAGGTCGGGAAGGGTCGGTTCGTCCCGGTGTTCGCCGGTGCCACCCGGACGGGGGAGGAGACGTTCCCCCACGACCTGGACTACGTCGCCGACGGCGTCATCGACCTCCAACTCGCCGACGACCTCGTCGAGGACACCCTCATCCGCCGCGCCCGCATCCGGAAGATGTCCGACGTCCTCGTCATCAGCGAGTGGACCGCCTACGAGTACACGAGCGGGGAGGGCATGGTCGCCTTCGATCCCCTCGAGGAGATCGAGAAGGCCGAAGCCGCCCGCGACGCCCAGAACGGCGACGAGGGATAGCGTTATCTCCCGCCGGTCAATAGCCGGGGGCATGACCCGGTGTCGGGTGAGGCCGCGTGTATGCGGGTAGTCGTGAAGTTCGGTGGGACGAGTCTCGGGAGTGGCGACCGTATCGAGCGGGCGGCCACATCCATCGCTGATGCCGTCGCCGCCGGCCACGAGGTCGTCGTCGTCGCCTCGGCGATGGGGTCGACCACCGACGACCTCCTAGAGGCGATCACCTTCGAGGCCGACGACGCCGACCGAGCCGAGATCGTCAGCATGGGCGAACGGACGAGCGTCCGCATGTTGAAGGCCGCACTGGCCGCCCAGGGCGTCACCGCCACCTTCCTCGAACCGGGTGACCCCGCCTGGCCGATCGTCGCCGACGCCGCCGGCGACATCGACATCGAGGCCACCCGCACGCGCAGCCAGGCACTCAGCGAGGAGCTCGCCGAGACGGTCCCGGTCGTCGCCGGCTTCCTCGCCGAGACCCCAGACGGGGATGTGATGACGCTGGGTCGTGGCGGCAGCGACACCACGGCCGTGTTGCTGGGTCGGGAGATGGACGCCGACCAGGTGGTCATCGTCACCGACGTCGAAGGGGTGATGACCGGCGATCCCCACGTCGTGGAGGGAGCCCGGAACGTCGGGAAGATCACCGTCGACGAGTTACGGGATCTCTCCTTCCGTGGCGCCGAGGTGATCGCCCCGTCGGCACTGGCGTACAAGACCAGCGATCTCCCGGTCCGTGTCGTCCACTTCCAACATCAGGACCTGCTCACCGGTGGGACCGAGGTCGAAGGCGAGTTCCAGAACATCATCGATATGGGCGATCGGCAACTGGCGTGTCTCACCGTTGCGGGTCGGGCGATCCGGAACCGTGAGGGGGTCCTCGCGACGTTGGCGTCGGCGTTGGCCGATGCCGAGATCAACGTCGACGCGGTCACCAGCGGCATGGACTCGATCACGTTCTACGTCGACGCCGAGGCCGCCGAACGCGCCGAGACCGTGTTGCACGGCGCCGTCGTCGAGGACCCGGCGATGTCGAGTGTGACCGTCGACGACCCGTATGCGGTCATCCGGGTCCTCGGCGGCGAGCTACCGAACGAGTCAGGCGTCATCCGTGGGATCGTCGTGCCCCTGGCCGACGCCGGCATCACCGTCCACGAACTCGTGACCAGTGCCACCTCCGTCGCCGTCTTCGTCGACTGGGCGGACCGCGAGGAGACACTGGCGTTGATCCAGGAGCGACTCGGCTGATCGATCTCGGCCCCGCCCTCCAGCACAAGAAGTCACCCATTGGCCCCGCCGCAGAGCCCGGCGGTCACCGCCCGTCGAGTAACCGGGTGCCGATGCGGTCCGGTAAGCCCATGTCCGCGACCGCGTCGACGACGGCGTCGACGTCGTAGCTGACCCGGTGCTCGGTCACCGACAAATCCCCCAGATCGAGGACGGCGTAGGCCGCCCGTGGGTCCCGGTCCCGGGGTTGGCCGACACTCCCCGGATTGACGACGATGCCGTCGTCGTAGACCTCGTGGTGTTGGATGTGGGTGTGGCCCAACACGAGGACGGCCTCCTCGCCCAGGAGGTCGGGACCGAACTCCGCCGGGCGGGTGTAGTGGTCGCGGCGGTCGGGGTCGGGATGGTCGTGGACGACCCGCACCCGCCCGTCACAGCAGGTCACCGACCGCGGCAGGTCCGCCAGCCAGGACCGGGCCTCGTCGTCGAGTTGCTCGCGGGCGTGTTCGATGCCGGCTCGCGCCATGGCGTTGACCCCGGTGGCCTGCCCCGCGGCCACCATGCGGTCGTGGTTGCCCTGTACTGTCCTGGCCGCCTCCTCGCGCACGATCCCGAGGCAGTCGGCGGGCCAGGGGTTGTACCCGACGACGTCACCGGCGCACACCAACGTGTCGACGGGTGGCATGTCCGCGAGGACGGCCTCCAGGGCGACGCGGTTCGAGTGAATGTCCGACACGAGCCCGACGCGCATACCCCCAGTCACGGGTCACACCGGGAAGAATCCCGCGCTCAGGGCCCGGTGTGCCAGGGCGCGTCCTCGAAGTCGACCTGCCGGTCCTCTCGGTCGATCGCGTCGATCGTCGCGACGTCCTCGTCGGTAAGGGTGAGGTCCCGGGCAGCGATGTTCTCGGTGATGTGCCCGGGACTGGTCGCCTTCGGGATGACGGCAACGTCCTTGGCGCGGAGCCACGCCAACGACACCTGGGCCGGCGTGGCGTCGTGGGCAGCGGCGATGTCCTGGAGTTCCGGGACGTCGGTGACCGCGCCGCGTGCCAGGGGACTGTACGCCACGAGGTGGTAGTCGTTGTCGGCGGCGTGGGCCCGGAGGGCATCCTGCTGGAGGAGTGGGTGGCACTCGACCTGGTGGGCGAACAATGGGACGTCCAACCGGTCGCGGGCGGCCTCGAGCTGGTCGATCCGGAAGTTCGAGAGACCGACGCGTTCGACCAGTCCGTCGGCGACCACCTCGTTGAGCGCGGGGATGGTCTCCTCGACGTCGTAGGTGTTCAGCGGCCAGTGCACGTACAGGAGGTCGATGGTGTCGACGCCGAGGCGGGCGGCGGACTCGTGGGCGGTGTCGATGGCGTCCTCGTAGCCGAGGTGGTCCGTCGAGAGTTTCGTGGCGACGAACACCGCCTCGCGCTCGACGTCGGCGTCCGCGAGTCCCTGGGCGACGAGGGCCTCGTTGGCGTAGCCCTGGGCGGTGTCGACGTGGCGGTACCCAGCCTCGACGGCGGTGCGGACGCTGCGTGGTGTGTCGGTCCCGGTCAACTGGTAGGTGCCGAACCCGAACGGATCGAAAGCGCTCACGGTTCCAGTTCTCCCACCGGGGTTCTGAAGCCGTCGGTTCGATCACACGCCGCAAGCGCCCACAAGCTCCGTGAGGATGTCTCGGCCCGGGAAAGCGACAAGATTTAGTGACCAACTGTCCAAGATTCGCGTGCAGTCCCGTGGTGTAGTGGCCAATCATGTGAGCTTCTGGGGCTCACGACGGAAGTTCGAATCTTCCCGGGACTATCGATTCGGCGTCGCCGTTTCTCGTACCGACGCCCCCGGTGGTTCGCCGCGTCCGCCAGGTTTAGGCCCGTGTTCGGCGAGACCCGGGTATGGAACCGGACCTCGATCGGTTCGCGTCGCGGCGCTCGACCGTCTACGGGCAACGCGGGGTGGTGGCGACGAGTCAGCCCCTGGCGGCGGAGGCGGGGATCGAGACGCTGCGGTCGGGTGGGAACGCCTTCGACGCGGCGGTCGCGACCGCCGCGGCGTTGAACGTCGTCGAACCCACGTCCACCGGATTGGGCGGGGACGTGTTCGCGTTGTACCGCACCGCCGACGGTGCCGTGGGGGCGATGCGGGCGTGTGGCGGCGCCCCGGCCGACGCCACCATCGAGACCGTGCGGACCGCCGTCGCAGCGGGGACCGACCAGGCCCCCGAGGAGGTGGAGATGCCGTTCACCGGCCCGCATGCCGTCACGGTGCCGGGCACCGCCCGCGGGTGGGAGGCGACCGTCGACCGGTTCGGCGCCCTCGAGTTGGGCGACGTGCTCGAGCCGGCGATCCGGTACGCCGCGGATGGCTACCCCGTCTCGGAGGTGATCGCATCCGCCTGGACGCATGCCGAACGCCTCTTCGAGACCGAGCACGCCCGGGAAGCCTACCTCTTCGACGATGCGGCTCCGGACGTGGGCCAACACGTGCGGTTGCCCCGCCTGGCCGAGTCGTTGCGCACCATCGCCGCGGAGGGTGCCGACGTCGTCTACGAAGGCGAGATCGGCGAGGCGATCGCCGAGGCGGTCCAGGACCGCGGTGGGTTCCTGACCGTCGAGGACCTCGCATCCTTCGAGGTGGAGTGGCCGGACCCGGTGTCGACGACGTACAAC
Organism: Halobacteriaceae archaeon; assembly: GCA_042216925.1. Taxonomy (GTDB): domain Archaea; phylum Halobacteriota; class Halobacteria; order Halobacteriales; family Halobacteriaceae; genus JBDGTJ01. Next base: position 26,377 of record JBDGTJ010000032.1, on the reverse strand, counting down.
GGGGCGACCGTCTACGAGTTGCCGCCGAACAACCAGGGGTTGATCGCCCTGGAGGCGTTGAACATCGCCGAGGAACTCGGGGTCGGGGACTATGCATTGGATGCGGTCGATCGGTATCACTACCTCGTCGAGGCGTTGAAGCTGGCCTTCCACGATGGGCATCGCTACATCACCGACCCCGAGTACGAGTCGATCCCGCCGCTGGGGTCGAAGGCCTGGGCGGCCGACCGCGCCGAGACGGTGGGCGACCGGGCGAATCAGGACGTGACCTACGGAGTTCCCGACGCCAACGCGGAGGACGCCGACACCGTCCTCCTGACCGTCGCCGACGACGCGGGCAACGTCGTCTCCTACATCAACAGTCGGTTCGCCGGGTTCGGGTCCGGGGTCGTGGCCGGGGACACCGGGATCGCCCTGCAGAACCGGGGGGCGTCTTTCTCCTTGGACCCCGCGCACCCGAACGCGTTGGCGCCGGGCAAGCGCCCGTTCCACACGTTGATCCCGGCACTGATAGAGCGTAGTCCGGGGGACTGGTCGGCGTTCGGGGTGATGGGCGGGTACATGCAGCCCCAGGGCCACGTCCAGGTCGTCTCGAACCTGGTCGATCAAGATCTCCCGCTGCAGGCGGCCCTGGACCACCCGCGGTGGCGGTACCGGGAGTCGGGCAGCCTCGCGGTCGAACCGCACTTCGATTCCGACGTGGCGGCGAAGCTGGTGCGGCGTGGCCACGACGTCACGCTCCGCCCGATGTCCGGGTTCGGCGGCGCCCAGATCGCGCGACGAGACGGGGATGGGGTGTTGTCGGCGGCGACGGAACCGCGGAAGGACGGGAACGCCCAGGGCTATTAAGAGGGGGTTCGGTCGTCCCCGACCACGGTTCCGTTTCGCCGCGTGTCAGTTCCCGCATGGATCGTCACCCGAATGTTCATATGGTGGCTTTCGTATGCGTGGGGTATGGTAACAGGGATCGAAGCGGGAGTGCTCTCGGTCGTGCCGGCGTTGGTCGCCATCGGCCTCGCCTGGTATACCCGGGATGCCATCATCGGGTTGTTACTCGGCGTCGCCACGGCCGGGGTCATCTACGGGGCGTTGAACCCGGCCTACGCCGGGGTCCCCCAGTCCCTCATCGAATTGGGGCCGCCCGTCACCGAGATGTCCCCGGCCCCAGAGGGTGAACCCGCCTGGCAGGTCAGCGTCGGCGGTATCGTGCTCGGGGCGATCTTCGGGTTGAAGATCATCCCCGAGATCATCGCGACCGCCCCGTTGTTCGGGGCGTGGTACGTCGAGAACGTGTTACTCGCCATCTTCGCCATCGGTGGCATGATCGGGTTGATGATCCGGTCGGGGGCGATCCGTGGCGTCCTCGAGGCCCTGGTCGACCGCGTCGGCACCTCGGCCGGGGCCGAGCAGGCGGCGTTCCTCGCGGGGATCGCCATCCACATTGACGATTACTTCAACTGCCTGGTCGTCGGGTCGATGATGCGGCCGTTGACCGACCGCTTCGACGTCTCCCGGGCGAAACTCGCGTACTACGTCGACTCGGCCGGGTCGCCCGCGGCGCGACTGGCCTTCTACTCGACGTGGGGAGCCGCGATGGTCGGGTTCATCGCCGGCGGCATCGAGGCCGCGGCCGCACAGGGCAACCTCCCGGCGACCATGAGCGGCTTCGTCGGGCCGAATGGCAACGCGGTCTCCGGGGCGATCTGGCCGCTGTTCTTCAACACGATCTTCACCGGGTTCTACTCCTGGATCGCGTTGGCGTTGGCCGCCCTCGTCGCCTGGCAGGTCGTCCCCAACCTCTTCGAGATGGGTGTCGAGGAGTCCCGCGCACGGTCTGGTGGTGGCGTCGTAGGCGAGGATGCCGACCCAATGATCTCAGCGGAGATGGACCGCTACGAGATGTACGAGGGGGCCACCCCGAGCTGGGTGAACTTCGCGGTGCCGATCGTGGTGATGATCGTGGTGGCGTTGGGCGCGATGTTCTGGCGGGGCAGCCCGGTCGTCTACGTCGAGGGCATGACGGGTACGAGTCTGTTCAACGTCGGTGACTGGCACGTCATGCTGCCACCGTCGGGCCCGTGGTCGTTCAATATCGGCGGTGTCCAACTCGGCGTCGCCTCGTTCTCGGCGTTGGCCGTCGCGTTCCTCATGTACCGGCTGCGGGGCGACATCCCGTCGAACGAGGACGCAACCGACGCCTTGCTGGTCGGGTTCAAGGGCATCCTGCTGGCGGCGGTGATCTTGATGTTCGCGAGCAGCATCCAGAACGCCGTCGGCCTCCTCGGTATCGGGACGTTCATCACCGAGACCTTCGGCGACATCCCGGCCGGGGTCGTCCCGGTCGTCGTGTTCCTGGTGACGAGCTTCGTCAGCTTCAGCGACGGGTCCTCCTGGTCGACCTATGGCATCATGTTCCCGATCGCGATCCCGTTGACCTTCGCGACGGGCGCGAACCTGCCACTGGTGTTGGGCGCCGTGTTCAGCGGCGGCATCTTCGGCGACCACTCCTCACCCATCAGCGACACCACGGTGTTGGCGTCCTCGACGTCGGGCAGCGACCACATGGTCCACGTCCGCACCCAGATCCCGTATGCGTTGATCGCCGCCGGGATCGCCGCCGTCTTGTTCCTGTTACTGGGGTATCTCGTCCCGGAGGGCTTCCAGATCGTGCCGTACTGACCCGGGGACCGCCCCAATCGTTACCACGGCCGGTTCCGAGGCAGGCGTATGGCCGATCGCGACGCCAGCGTGGTCGTCGACGCTCTCAGCCGAGAGTTCGGCGCCATCACCGCACTCGAAGGTGTCGACCTCACCATCGACGCCCCGACGATCCTCGGCCTCGCCGGCCCCAACGGCTCCGGTAAGACCACGCTCCTCCGGTGTCTCCTGGGGTTGCTGGCCCCGAGTACCGGCTCGGTCCAGGTGTTCGGCCAGGCCGCGACCGACCTCGATGCGGACGCGCGCCGCGCCATCGGATACATGCCCCAGGCCGACGCGGTGTACACCGACCTCACGGTCCGGGAGAACGTTGCGTTCTTCGCCCGACTCTACGGGGTCCCCGACCGGTCGGCCGCTGTCGAGGGCGCCCTGGACGTCGTCGGCCTCGGCCACCGGGCCGGTGATCGAGTGGCGACGTTGAGCGGTGGGATGGTCCGCCGGACGAGCCTGGCGTGTGCGGTCGTCCACGATCCGACCGTCCTCGTCCTCGACGAGCCGACCGTCGGTCTGGACCCGGCGTTACGCGAGGAGATGTGGGAGCGGTTCCGCACTTGGCGGAGTGAGGGCGCCATCATCGTGCTCTCGACGCACTATCTCGGCGAGGTCGGACACTGTGACCGTATCGTGTTCCTCCGGGACGGCCAGGTCCTCGCCGACGACACCCCCGCAGCGGTCCGGACCGCGACCGGGACCGACGATCTCGAGGCGGCCTTCCTGGCGCTCCTGGCCGACGAGGGGGAGAGGCGAAGATGAGTGGGGCGTGGGCCGTCGCCGGCCGGGTGCTCCGTGGGTTACGCGGTGACCGCCGGACCCTGGGGTTGGTGTTGGTGGTGCCGGCGTTTCTGGTCTACCTCGTCGGCGAGGTGTTCGCTCGTCCCGAACCGATCGCGCCGATCCTGTTGGCCGTCTTCGTGTTCTTCCTGACCTACCTCTTGACCTCGATCGGGTTCCTCCGTGAACGCACCGCAGGCACCCTCTCCAGGGTCCTCGTCGCCCCGGTCTCACGACGCGACATCGTGGCGGGGTACGTCCTCGGGTTCGGGGTGTTGGCGACGGTCCAGGCCGCGGTCCTGTTGGTGGCCGGCGTCGTCTTCCTGGACGTGGAGTTCACCCACGGCGTGGCGGCGTTCGTCCTCCTGGAGGTGCTGGGTGCAGCGACGGCCCTGGGGCTCGGCGTGGTGTTGTCCCTGTTCGCCGAGACGGAGTTCCAGGCCGTCCAGTTCATCCCGCTGGTCATCACGCCCCAGGTCATCCTCGGCGGGACCATCCGACCGGTCGAGGAACTCGTCTGGTATCTGGAGTATCCGGCGCGGGTGATGCCGATCACCTATCTGGTTCGTGGCATGGAGTACGTGGTCCGCGGCGAGGGCACTGCTGCCCGGTACTGGACCGCGGTGATCGTGTTGACCGGGTTCTCGGTGGTGGCGCTGTCCGGGGCGGTGCTGGTGTTGCGTCGGGCCCGATAACCCGCCACCGCGGGCCTAGTGGGCGGCCCCACCCAACAGAAGGGTGCGGCCGAGGACGAAGATACCGACGGAGAAGTACACGATGATCAACATCACCATGACCGTCGATTCCTGTAGTCGGTTGTTGAGGTAGGCGCCGGCCTGGCCCCCGAACAGACAGCCCGTCGCGACGAAGATGCCGACATCGAACGGAACGGTGAATCCCGCACCGGTGATCGATGGAGCGAACCGGAGTAAGGCGATGTTCGCGAGCAGCGCCGCGACGATCGTGGTGTGTAACACGAGAGCGCTGGTTCCGGTCGAGAGTTTCAGCGGGACGCGACGGCGGATGGCCAGCATCGTCTGGGTGAGTTCCCCGATGGCGATGCCGACGAGGCCGGCGAGCGCACCGCCCAGCACCGAGATCACGGTGTCGGGCCACTCGAGGTGGAAGCTCGTGGCGTCGTCGCCATCGCCCATGACGGCGGTGCCGGTCGGTCGTTCGTCGGCCGAACTCGCCGGACCGCCGAACGTGTCACTTGGCGGGGTCTCGGCCGCGTCGTGGGTGTCGGACAAGACCCGGGTCCGCGGTTCGTAGGCCTCATCGAGGACCGCGAGGACGGACAGCTCCGGTTTCTCGGCGACGGTGTCGACGAAGGAGGGCCCGTGTTCGTGGGATTCGTAGAGGATCACCGACAGGACGACGAGGAGGGCTCCGAACCCGACCATCAACACGTTCGAGGGGACGTAGTAGGAGGCGGTCCGGGCCAGCATCGCGGTCGGGACGGTGATCAACAGGACCTTCGCCGCGACGTTGAAGTCGATCTGGTGGCGGTACCAGTAGGCGGCGACCGAGGAGGAGTAGCCGAACAGTTCGACGAACAGGGCCAGGCCGATTGCAGCGTTGATCGCCAGGGTCGGGAACCCCAGGACGATCACCGGGAACACGAACAGGAAGGCGGGCGTGAACAGGACCGCTGCCTCCATCGCGAAGGTGTTGACGATGGTCGCGATGGTGAATCCCAACACGACGAGGAGGACGAGGCCGAGCAGGGGGACGCCGGTCCCGAGCATCTTAGGTGGGCGCCGAGGGCGGCGGTGCGGTGGTGGAGCGATCCGCGGTGTCCGGGGATGCTACACGCGTTGGGGTCACTGGCCGGCCCTGGATTGGCGCTGTCATAAGTGGGTTTTCATCCGGTACCACCGTGAGACCGCCTGACGTAGCCCGCCGGATCCTATCGTGTGAGCTCGTGACAGCGCACCTATATGGTTCAGCGGTGCCTCTAAGCGCGTATGGAGAAACTCACCTTGTTCGAGTTGCACTTCGACGGTGCACAGTTCGGTCCGACCACCATGGGTGGAGAGGACACAGCTAGCCCAGCGGAGCCAGAGTCCGAGGCCGGGAGCAGTCGGCGCCTCGGACTGGTCGCGGCAAGCATCATCGTGGCCGTCGTCGCGACCGCCGTCGCGAAACGGCTCACCCGCGATGCCACCGTTATGGAACCGGACACGGCGGGAGAGGACATCTCCATCGACCCCGTCGAGGCGGAGTAACACCCGAGTCAGGGTCGGCATCGGCCCCAACTCCACTGGAACGCTACATCGAACTAGGGATGGTGACCGCCCGACATCACCACCGCAACACCCCTTCGTTTCAACTGGAGATGACGCCGTTCTCAGCGGGGGTCACCCATCGTTCCAAGACGACGATCCCCGCAGCGATGCAGAGACACAGTCCGATCATGGTCGGCCACAACCACCGCTGGATGCCGTAGTCGAAGAACAGGCCCCCGAGGACCGGGCCGATGCCGAACCCGAGGCGTTTGGCGACCTCCAGCATCGACAGTTGGGAGCCACGCGTCTCGATGTCGGCCATATCACTCGCCAACGAGGTCATCAGCGGCGAGTGGAGGTTCTCCCCCATCGTCCGGAGGAACAGGAACACGCCGACGAGGACAACGCCCCAGAGGACCGAGACGTAGTAGGCCGCCACCACCGCTGCAAACGAGGCCGCCCAGAACACCGTCGAGGCGAGCAGCCCCCGGGTGCGTCGCCACCCCTCCACGGCCGCGACCGTCGGTAACTGGAGGAAGACCACCGTCGCCGGGTTCACCACGTACAAGGTCCCGAGCTGGGCCGACGTGAGGCCCAGTGTCTCCTCGGCGAAGGCCGGGACCGTGGACTGCATCTGGGCGTACGCCACGGCGAACAGCAGGTTCAACCCGGCCAGCGCCACCAGCCGCGGCCGGGACACCGCACGTCCCCACCCGACCAGGGTCTCCCGGACGGAGGCCGTCCCACCCTCGTGCACCCGGGGCAAGAGGACCGCGAGCAAGCCCGCGACGACGAGGCTGGTGGCGCCATCGAGGATGAAGATGCTGGTCCGTGCCACCCCGTAGAGGACGCCCCCGACGACGAACCCGCCACCGAACCCGACGTTCGAGGCGACCTTCAACAGGCCGAATGCCTGCTCCCGGTCCGCAGAGGCGGTGAGATCCGCGAGGATGGCCTGACTGGCGGGGGCGTACAGGCCCGCGGTGAAGCCGGCGGCCGCGGCCGTGGCGATCAATGCCGTGGGCGTGGTCACGAACGCGTAGGCGGCCAGCGTGACCGCCGACGCCCCCATACTCGTCACCATCACCGGCTTCCGACCGTAGCGGTCGGCGAGGACGCCGCCGACGACAGTGCCGGTCGCCAACATGACGTTGTTCGCCAGCAACGCCACCCCGACCAGGGAGAAGGGGAACCCGAGGTTGGCGTAGAAGTGGATGGTGAAATACGGGTAGACGATACCCGAGCCCAGGACGTTGACGAACCGAGCGCCGAACACCGCATAGACGGCGCGGTCGAATCCGCGGTACGGTTCGAGGAACGACCGGAGCCCCGCCATCGCCCAGGCAGGCACGTCCCACCGTCAAAAGCGACGCGATTCCCTGGTCAGATCCCGTCCCGGCGTCGCTGGGACAGCAAGCCCCCGCCGGGCGAGGTGGTGCTGTCGTTCCCGCCACCGAAGTCCATATCCTCGAAGTACTGTGGCGCTCGGTCCTCGGTGGCGTAGACGTACAGCGCGGTCTTCGCGATACCCGTCAACGTCTCACCGATCACGCCCGCCACCACCACGAGCCCCCCGAGGACGACCACCCCGACCAGCGAGAACACCGGGAGGACACTGCCAAGGACGGCGATGAGGAGGATGCCGACGCCGGCCGCGAGCAGGACGAGGACGACGGTGACCAATCCGACGCCGGCCTCGGCACCGAGACTCTCACCCCAGGTCTCCCGGACGGTCTCTCCGGACCGTCGGATCATGGCGGTGATCCCGACGTCCTCGAAGACGATGACGGGAACGACGAAGTAGGTCATCACCGCCCACCCCAGCGAGAACAGTGCCGCGACGACCTGGGCGGCGAGGTCGTTGGAATCCTCGATGACGCGGATGATGACGCCGACGACAGCGGCGACGAACGCCCACACGGCGATCGCGGCGACGTTCCGACTGGCCGCCCGTAATCCTGCAGCAATGGTGGGGTCCTCGCCCCGGAAGGCCTGGCGGGTGCAGTACATCAGACCGGCGGTGAAATAGGTCCCGATGAACGTCGACCCGAAGTACGCGATAAACAGCACGACGTAGGTGGTGATGTCGTCGCCGACACCCGCGCCGAAGGTGGAGACGTACAACAGGATCAGATACACCAGTCCGGCGGCGCCCCCGAGCACCGGGAACACCATGAGCTCGGGATTGGCGCGGAGCACCCGGATCGAACGGCGAGCGAGGGCCAATCCGGTCTTCAGGCGGCTGAAGAATCGCATACGAATGTGGAGGTGGGCAGCGAGGTTATATCTTATCGTGATCGGTCACTTTTCGACGTCCAGGAGGGCGACCCGCTCCCGGACCAGGAGGCTGAGGCCGTCCTCGACGGCCCCGAGTTCGGCATCCCCAATCTCGAAGAACTCGCGAACGCGGTCGGTGTCGATCCGATCCAGCGTGGGTTCGGGGGCGAGGTGGTCTGCGACGCGGTCGGCCCCGGCGGCTTCGTCCCCGGCCGTCTCCGGATCGGCGGGGTGGCCGAGGGTGCCGTCGTCGACAACGACGACAACCGGGGTCACGCCCGCGTCGACGCCGAGGGTCATCGCCTCCTGGATCTGGCGACGACCCGCGGCATAACAGAGGATCTCGACGGCGCGGTCGTCGGCGACGGCGTCGCCCCTGGCCACGGCCCGGTTCGCGTGCTCGACCGCCGACCGGAGGTGGGCGCTGTCGACGATCAGGCGGGCGTCGAAGGGCTGGACGGCACACCCGGTCTCGGTGCCGATGGCGGCCAAGGTCGCGACGAAGCTGTCGACGTCGGGGTGCCGTGGGACCCCCGAGGCGTCGACATCGCCGATTGCGGCCACCCCCTCGACGAGCTTCACTCGAAGTCACCCAGACTGGACTGGTCGTCCCCGTCGGACCCGGTGTCGCTGGGCGACCGCGTCGGGGTTGGCACCGCCTCGACGTCCTCGGTGCCGGGATTCGGGTGGCCGGCGTTCTCGAGGATGGTCTCGGCGGTGCGCCGTCGCCCATCCAAGGCGCGGACGACCGTGGCGACGTCGGCCTCGCGGAGATCCGCCCGGGTCTGGAACCCGGCCTCATACAGGGCCCGGGCGCGTTTCCGTCCCACCTCCCGGACTTCGACGAGATCCAACAGCTCCTCGCGGACCCCGTGTTCGACGCGTTTCCGGGCTTCCCGCACCGACACCGCATCGAGATCGAGGGCGCCAGCCAACCGTTCTGTGGCCTGGAGGAGCCAGGATGCGGTCTCGACTTTGCCGCGGATGTCCCCTGGACCGATCCCGTACCGTTCGGTGAGTCGGTCCTCGTCGTCCTCGTCGGCCCAGTCGGCGAGTAGCTTCCCGGTCTTCAACGCGGCCAACCAGTCCTCCCAGGGACCACCGGCGAACTCCGAGGGTGGCGTCCCGGGGAGTTCGGGTTCGTGTTCGGCCGCGAGTTCGGTGTACAGCTCCTCGTCGCCCGAGCGGAGGTAGAGTTCGTACATGTCGGGGGTCCGGGCGATCAGGTGGTAGAGCCCCAGGGCCGTCGTCTCGTCGTCTGCGGCCCGGAGCCCGTCGATGATCTCGGCGGCCGACATCGGATCGATGTACAGTTGGGCGACCAATCGACCGATGCGGGTGGCCGAGAGCGTGCCGTCCTCCCGGTCGAGGAACTCGTTGGCGTCGAGGTACTCGAGCACCTGGTCGACGACGGTCGCCAACCGGGCGTCGTCCTGGGTCTGGACGGCGTACAGGGTGCCGTCCAGGAAGTCGAGCAGACCCCCACGACTCGCGGCGAACCCGGTCGCGACCGTCGCCAGGACGTGGGTCCGTAACGCGGGTTCGGCGGCGAGTTTCGATTCGACGGGTTCCGGGTCGGCGTAGATGTACCGGTCGAACAGCTCCTCGAGTTGGTCGTGGCTCTTGGCGAGGAGGACGGCCTCCCCGTAGGGGTCGAGCCCGGGGCGACCGGCCCGCCCCATCATCTGGTGGACCTCCAGGACGTCTAACGGTGCCATGCCACCCGCGGTGGCGTCGTACCGGCGCCAGTCCCGGACGACCACCCGCCTACTCGGGGTGTTGACACCGGCTGCCAACGTCGGCGTCGCACACACCACCTTCACCAACCGGTCCCGGAACGCGGCCTCGATGCGGGTCCGGTGTTCGCGGGCGAGGCCGGCGTGGTGGAAGGCGACCCCGTCCTCGACGGCTGCCGCGAGGTCCTCTGAGGTCTCTGTGTCACTGACCGCGCGGAGGTCGGCCGCGAGGTCGGCGAGTCGCTCTCGTTCGGCTGCCGTGAGGTGGTCGGCGACGACGTCGGCCTGGCGACGGGCGGCCGACTCGGCGTTCCGCCGGGAGTTCACGAACACCAGCGTCGATCCCCCGTCGTTGAGGGTGTCCCGGACCAGGGCGGCGGTCCCGCGTTCGCCCTCGCGTTTCGGGACCTCCCGCGTGGAGCCATCGTCGAGGTGGAGGGCCTGTCCGTAGTGGACGCCCTTCCGCAGGTCGACGGGGCGCCACGTCGAATCCACGAGGGCGGCGTCCAGCCAGTCGGCGACGGCATCTGCGTTGCCGACGGTCGCCGACAACGCAACCACCTGTAACTCGGGGACGACGCGGCGTAACTTCGCGAGCGTGACCTCCAGGGTCGGGCCCCGGTCGCGGTCGTCGACGAGGTGGATCTCGTCGGCGACGACCGTGGTCAGATCCTCGATCCACTGGGCGCCGTTCCGGACGAGGGAGTCGACCTTCTCGCTGGTGGCGACGATGATGTCCCGGTCGCCCAACCACTCGCCATCGCTCTCGTAGTTCCCCGTCGAGACGCCGACCGAGACGCCGAATCGCTCCAAGGCCTCGAACTCGGCGGCCTTCTCGTTGGCTAAGGCGCGTAACGGCACGATGTACAGTGCCTTCCCGCCGCGGTCGATGGTGGCCAGCATCGCCAGCTTCGCGATGAGGGTCTTCCCACTGGCGGTGGGGACGCTGGCGACCAGGCTCTCCCCGGTCAGGACGCCGGCCTCGACGGCCTCGGCCTGTGGCGGGTACAGCTCCTCGATCCCGTCCTCGCGAAGGTAGTCGCTGACGCCGTCGGGGACCCCCGACAGCTCATCGACGTTCATCGAATCCAGATAGGGGAGTCCCGGCCTTTAACCCCGTCGTCGCTGCGCCGACAGTCGTTTCCCCGTGGCCGACACAGCCTTCGGTATGCGCGTGGAGTTCGACCGGGACACCTGCATCGGGATGTTCCAGTGTGTCGCCGAGTGGGAGGCCTTCCAACGCGACGAGGACGCGGGCAAGGCCGTCCTCGCTGCCAGCGAGGAACGAGAGGACGGGTTGTTCGTCCGGGAGGTTCCCCCGGAGGACGAACTAGACGCGAAGTTCGCGGCGCGTGCCTGCCCGGTCGACGCCATCGCCGTCTACGATGACGACGGCACGCAGATCGTCTGACGCGCCCGCAAAGTTTTTACTCGCCGCTGCATAGATGGACGTGACACGCTACCGTGTGTCACAACTGGATGAGGGGGCGGATTGGCACCCGGCTCCTCATGCAGTCGTCCACCGCGACGAAAGCCTCACGGCCCCGAGCAAGGGGGACCCCGAGGCGGTTTCGCCGACCGGTCGGCAGAGGCACCGGGCGACGACCACCACAAGGCAAGGCGTCTGCGTTCGCCACCACGCACCCCCGCGGGGCCCCGCGGGGTTCTCCGGAACCGAATCGGGAGTGATGACGCCGGTCAGAGCTGGTCGTACTGGTCGCGGAGTTTCCTCGCAGCTGCCTCGAGGTCGGCCTGTTCCTCGTCGGTGAGCTCCCACTCGACGACCTCTTGGACCCCGTCGCGCCCGAGTTTCAGCGGTACACCGAGGCCGACGTCCTCGAGGCCGTACTCTCCCGCCAGGGGAATCGACCCCGGTAGCGCCGCGCCCGTGTCCCGCAACACGGCCTCGACCATGTGGGCGACGCCGGTCGCGGGCCCCCACTCGGTCGCGCCTTTCCGTTCGATGACGTTCATCGCAGACTCCTGGAGGGCACCCAGGATCTCCTCTCGTTCGTCGGCGGAGAAGGTGGGATCCCGTCCGTCGACGCGGACCTTCGAGAACACCGGGACCTGGGCGTCGCCGTGCTCACCGAGGATCGTGGCCTCGACGTTGGCGACCGGGACGTCGAACCGTTGGCTGAGGACATACCGGAACCGTGCTGAGTCCAGTCGACCCCCAAACCCGATCACCTTCGTCCGGTCCCGGTCACCGGTCTCGTAGAGGTGACGGTTCAACAGGTCGACGGGGTTCGAGGTCGTGATCGTGACGAAGTCATCGGAGTGTTCGGCGAGCGATGCGCCGATATCCTCCATGATCGGGGCGTTGTCCCCGGCGAGGTCCAACCGGGTCTGGCCCGGTGAGCGGGGGATGCCGGCCGTGATGACGACGACGTCCGACCCGGCGGTCGCGGCGTACTCCCCCTGACGGACCGTGGTGTTGGCGTCGTATGCGACGCCGTGGTTGACGTCGGCGGCCTGCCCGACGGTCTCGTCTTCTTTCTCGGGGATGTCGACGAAGACGAGTTCGTCGACGATATCCCGGAGGGCGAGGTTGTACCCGGTGGCGGCGCCCACGGTACCAGCCGCTCCCACGATGGAGACTTTCGCCATATCACCACATCCGCCCGGGCACCGATTAAATCCCCCTGTCTTGGGGCCGTGAGCCCGCAGTCCTTTTTGGGACGGCGGTCCTCTGCCGGGGTATGAGCGACTCCGACGACTCCGGGTTCGACCGCGAGGCCGAACGCGAGCGATTGCGAGAGAAATACGAGAACGACCAGGAGGACCGCGAACAGACCCAGCGGATGAGCGAACTCCTGTTACAGGGTGCGACGATGACGAACAAGCACTGTGACACGTGTGGGAACCCGATCTTCCGGTACGACGGTCAGGAGTTCTGCCCCGTGTGTCAACAACCAGGCACGGAATCCACCGCCGCTGCGCCCGAGGCCCCCGAGGCCGAACAGCGTACGGAACCGGTCGACGCCGAGAGGACCGACCAACCCACGGTCGAGGACCAGTCCGGCACGCAACCACGAGAAGCACCGTCCGCTCCGCCCGAACCGAGTGATGACCTGGCCGCTGGACGATCGTCACTGGAGACGACCCTGGCGAGGATGGCCCGACAGGCCGAGAGGACAGACGACCCCCGACAGGCTCGGGATTACCTCGATGCGGCGCGGTCTGCCGCCCAAGCTCTCGCCGCCCTCGACGATCGCCGGTGAGGACCGGGAACTTTTTGCGCACTGGCCTGACCACCCGGTATGGACATCCTCTGTCCCGTGGACGGGTCCACGGTCAGCGAACACGCGCTTCGGTTCGCCGCGGAGATGGCGCGTCGCTACGAAGGCCGGTTGCACGTCGTCCACTTCAGTGACGCCGAGACGGACGCCACCGACAAAATCATCGCTCGCGCCCGAGAGATCCTCGAGGCGGAAGGCGTCGAGGCCGCGCCGGCGGTGGCGACCGACGTGGGCCTGGAGTTCCGGCCGGGGAACCGCGTCGGGGAGGACATCCTTGAGTACGTCACCGACCACGGGATCGACCACGTGGTGATGGGCCACCACGGTGCCGGCGCGGTCGAACGCGCGATCCTGGGGTCGGCGGCCGAGACGGTGTTACGGTCGAATCGGGTGCCGGTGACCGTGATCCCCGATCAGGGGTCGTAGTCGCTGCCGACGACCTCGCGAATCCGGTCGGCGGTGACCTCCCCGATCCCCGACACCTCGAGGAGCGTCTCCCGGTCGGCCGTGAGGGCGGCCTCGACACTGCCGAACGCCTCCAGGAGCGTCCGAGCGGTGACCGGACCGACGTCCGCGATCGAGGCGACGACGTACTCCTGTTGTTCGGCGAGGGTGCGGGCGGCCTTCTCACCGTGTGCCGAGACGTCCCGGTCGCGGTCGCGTTGTTCGCGGTCGGCGATGACCGCCAGCAGGGCCGCGGTGTCATCCGGGTCGGTGGTGCGGAGGATGCTGGCGCCGAAATCGACGGTGAGTGAGGCGAGTGCGCCACGGATGGCGTTGGGATGGACGTTCCGTGCCTCGTAGAGCCCCTCACCCTCGAGGACGAGGACCGGTCGCTGGTAGTGGCGGGCGATGTCCCCGACCTGGTCGAAGACCGAGCGGTCATCACCCACGAGAGAGTCGACGAAGTCCGCGACGGTCTTGCGTTCGACGGCGACACGATCAGAGAGGACGTAGTCCCCGACCGCCAGAGTCTCGAGGCGGACGTCGACGGTCTCCCGGGTCGAGAGGTCACGACCGATCGTGGAGTCGAGTTCCCGTTGGTCGACGACGATCTCGACGGTCTCCCCCTCGGGTGTTGGAGTCGGGGTCGTCTCCTCTTCGTCGAACTGGTCGAGGCCCGCCTGGTCGTCGTCCCCGCCGTCGGCGGTGACGCCGTCGGTGGCCGGGTCGGTATCGGCGAAGGTGTCGAGGGAGGCCTGTCCCCCGAGGTCCTCGGTGAGGTCGTCGGCCACCGCTTTGAGCGAGTGGAGCTCGTCTTCCATCTCCTGTTCGCGCCGCCGCGAGATCCAGAAGTACGCCTCATCACGGGTGTCTTCGGCGAGTAACACGACGACACGGCCCCGCATCTGGCGACCGGTGCGGCCTTTCCGCTGGATCGACCGGATCGCCGTCGGCACCGGCTCGTAGAAGAGGACGAGATCGACCTCCGGGACGTCGAGACCCTCCTCGGCGACGCTGGTGGAGACGAGTACCTCGAACTCGCCGTCCCGGAACGAATCGAGCGTGGCCTGTTGTTCGCGCTGGGTCATCCCCTCGCTGCCCTCGGTATCCCCTTGGCCCACGAACCGGCGAACCGAGAAGTGGTCACCGAGGAAGTCCGTCAACGTCTCGGCGGTGTCCCGGGATTCGGTAAAGACGATGACGCGGTCCCCGCCCTCGATGCCGAGCGTCTCGGCCAATAACATGCGGGCCTTCCGGTACTTCGGGTGGAGGTCGTCGTAGTCCTCGGCCAGCCGCATCGCCTCCTTGACCCGGGGATCGGAGACGAGGCGTTGACTGGCCTTTGACGCCCCGGAGCTGTTGGCGGCGTTGCGCTGTCGTTCGAAGTACCGGCGCAGACTCTCGACGCTCTGGGTCTCGACGAGTTCGACGGCACGCCGGAGCTTCATGATCTCGGCGTGGATGCTCATCCCCTCGTATCCGGCAGAATCACCCTCCTCGATGAGGGACTGAAGACTGGCCCGGACCTTGTTGAGTTCCGTTTGCGAGAGGTCCGGTTGCGTGGTCGAGACGACACCGAGGTCCTTGAGATCGGCGAGGCGATCGGTGATCACGTCGTTGAGGGTGTCACGGATGTCCAGGATGGTGTCCGGGAGTTCGACGCGTTCCCAGGAGACGTCGGTATCGTGGGTGTAGGGAGCGACGTCGGCGTCGTTCTCGGTCCGGACTTCGACCCGTTCGATGCCGAGGTTCTGGCAGACGCGGTGGATGGCCTCCTCGTCGTCGCCGGGCGAGGCGCTCATCCCGGTGACGAGGGGGTCGGCGGCGTCTGCGTGGTACCGGTCGGCGATGTAGGTGTAGGCGTAGTCGCCGGTCGCGCGGTGACACTCATCGAAGGTCAGGTGGACGACATCGCGCAGGGAGATGCGGTCACCGATCAGGTCGTTCTCGATGACCTGTGGCGTGGCGATGACGATGCGGGCGTCCGCCCACGCGTCGGCCCGGTCGGCGGGGCGGACGTCACCCGTGAAGACGACGATGTCCTCGTCGGCGATGGTGAGAGCGTCGCGGTAGAAGGCGGCGTGTTGCTCAACGAGGGGTTTCGTCGGCGCCAGCAACAGGCTCATCCCGCCCGCGTCGGCGTGGAGGCGGTCGGCGGTGACCAGGAGGCTGACCGTGGTCTTGCCGAGGCCGGTCGGGAGACAGACCAGCGTATGGGTCTCGCCGGCGGCGTTGGCGAGGTCGAGTTGGTACCGGCGGCGTTCGAGAGCGTCGGGTTCGAGGAGGGGATGCTCGATCGCAGGTGGGTCCTCGCCGTCGGCACTCGCCATTACCCGTGTCGTAGCGCGGCCTCGCGGTTAAGGGTTCCCCGTCCGGTATCAGTCGACGAGTTCCAAGCCGAGTTCGAGCAGTTCCGGATTCTGGACGACGGCGACGACGAGTGCAAGGACCACGACGATCGCGACGAGGATGATCGCCCATTCGATCGGCGTCATATCCGCAGGTCGGTTGTCGAGCGGGAAGTTCCTGATGGCCGTTACACCACGGTGACCGCAACCGTCATCGCGGCACCGGCACCGATGGGGATGGTGAGGTTGTCGTCGATGACGTAGGTGGCGACGACCGGTTTGACGCCATCGGCGACGGTGGCCACGGCCGCGCCGGCGACCGCGACCGCCGGTGACACGAACGGGGCCGCCAGCATCAGGCAGATGCCGAAGGTGACGAGGAGGACGACCAGGGACTTCGCGAGGTTGCCAGCCGACAGGATGCCGCTGACAGGGTCGGCGACGGTCAACATCAACACCGACGGGACCGCGATGTGCGGGTCGTAGGCGAGGACGGCGACCGCCATCCCAATCATGTACAAGGCGTAGCCGGCGAGGTGGTGTTGTTCGTACTCGCGGGTGAGGGTATCGTAGATCGCCCAGTCAAGGTGGCCCGTCAGCCGGAACGCCTCGAGGCCGAGGGCCACGACGGCGCTGAGGACGACGAGACCCTGGAGCCGCGGCCAGGTGACGATGCCGATCGCCAACGACTGGTCGAGGAGGTACAACGCGGGATAGCCGGTGCCGGCGAAGTGGACGAGGCGGCGGTGGAGTTCCCCGGTTCGGGTCATCGGTCGACGGCCGGGTACTCCTCGCGCAACGCTGCGAAGGACCGGTCACCGTCCCGCAGCGCCGTGAGGGTGTCGGCCAGGCCATCGACGGGGAGGCGGAGCTGGTCGGTTGAGTCTCGTTCCCGGAGGGTGACGGTGTCCTCGTCGAGGGTGTCGTAGTCGACGGTCAAACAGAACGGGGTGCCGACCTCGTCCTGGCGACGGTAGCGTCGACCGATGGCGCCGGTGTCGTCGTAGATGACGTCGACCCCGTTGGCGCGGAGGGTGTCGGCCAGGGATTCGGCTCGGTCGCCGAGGCCGTCGCGGGCCATCAGCGGGAACACGGCGACGGTGGTGGGAGCGATCGCGGTCGGGAGTCGAAGGACGTCCCGGCGTTCGCCGTCGATTTCGTCGGTGTCGTACCGGTGGGCGACGACGGTGTAGACGGCACGACCGATCCCGAACGCGGGTTCGATGACGTGCGGGCGGACGTGGTGACCGGCCTCGGTGACCTCCTCGATGCTGAAGTTGGTGTGAGCGGTCGGGACGTCGTAGGTGCTCCCGTCGACCTCGACGGTGACCACCTCACCGTCGAAGGCCTCGGGATCGCGTTCGGCTTTGGCGTTCAAGGCATCCGCGATGGCTTCGGCGTCACTCCCGAACTCGGGGCCGAGCGCGGCCATGTCCGGGTCGACGCGGGGGCGTTCGACGGTGCGAGGTTCATCGTACTGCTCGAAGACGGTGAAATCGTCGTCGGCGTGGGACGCGTGTTTCGAGAGGTCGTAGTCGGTGCGGTTGGCGATGCCCTCGAGTTCGATCCAGTCGCCGTCGACCTCGGCCTCGGCGTCCCAGCAATCGGTGGCGTAATGGGAGAGCTCGCCCGGGAGGTGCTGCCGGAATCGGAACCGGTCGGGGTCGACGCCGATCTCGGTGAACCACTGCGCGGAGACGCCCACGAAGTAGGCGATCCAGTCACCGTTGATCGTGCCGGTGTCGAGGGCCTCGGCGACGGTCAGGTGCTCGTACGTCGTCGTGTCGGCCTGCTGGGCGTCGGCGGTGTACAACGGGACCTCGACGTCGGCGACGCGGTCAAGCGGCGGGTCGTCCTCGGCGGGGTTGACGAACTGTTCGAGTTCCGCCATGGTGAACTCGCGGGCCCGGAGCAGGGCGTTCCGGGGACTGATCTCGTTGCGGTAGCCGGTCCCGATCTGGGCGACGCCGAACGGGAGTTGGCCGCGGGCGTACTCCTTGAGCCGGGGGAACTCGACGAACATGCCCTGGGCGGTCTCCGGACGGAGATAGCCGGGGTCGCCGTCGCCGGGACCGATCGATGTCTCGAACATGAGGTTGAACTCCGTGACCGGTTCGTCGGTCAGGGCGGTCCCACACGCCGGACAGGTGACGTCGTACTCGGCGATCCGCGCCTCGATCTCTGCTGGGGGCAGGCTCTCGGCGTCGGCGACGTCGGCGTGGGCCTCGACGAGGTGGTCGGCTCGGTGGCTCTGCCCACACGCGGGGCACTCGACGAGCATGTCGTCGAAGGTGTCGACGTGGCCCGATGCGCTGAGCACGGCTTCCGGGGTGACCGTGGGGGCGTCGATCTCGAGGTTGCCCTCTTCTCGGACGAATCGGTCCCGCCACGATGCCTCGATGTTGCGTTTCAAGGCGGTGCCGGTCGGGCCGTAGGTCAGGAACCCGGCGACGCCGCCGTAGGCTTCGTTGGCCTGGAAGAACAGGCCGCGGCGCCGCGCCAGTTCGTCGATGTCGGTCATAACAGCGCGCGGACGAGGTCCTGGTGTCGGACGATGCCGGCGAGGTCGTCGCCGCGGACGAGTGGGAGTTGTTCGACGTCGTTGCCGATCATGAGTTGGGCGGCGTCCCGGCAGGTGCGGCTGCTGGTGACGGTGACGACATCCGCGGACATCACCTCCGAGACCGGGGCGTTGGGGAGTTCGACGTTCCGCGTGGGCATGTACCGGTTACCGACGGACTTGATCCCCTCCCACATCCAGTCGTCGTCCTCGTCGGCGATGGACCCGCCGGTGTCCTCCTCGCCCTCGACGACGCGGGCGACATCGAGGATGTCGACCTCGGTGAGGATGCCGGTCATCTCGCCGGTGTCGTCTAAGACGAGGGCGTACGGTTCGTTGGCGTACCCGATCTCGCGTTCGGCGACGACGAGTGGCGTCTCCTGCCAGGTGGTGTTGAGGTCAGTCGCAGCCATCTCGGAGACCGGGCGGTCGCCGTCGCGTTCCCCCTCGGCGATCGCGTGGACGATGTCGGTGACCGTGATGATGCCGGCGAGGACGCCGTCCTCGACGACCGGGATGCGACGGGCGCCGTCCTCGACGATGAGCCGGGCGACAGTCCCGAGGTCCGCGTCTCGTGTGACGGTGGGGACCTCCTCCATCAGCAGGGCGAGTTGGTCCTCCTCGGGGTGTTCGATGAGGGCCTCCCGAGAGATGAGGCCGCGGTACAGCTCGCCGTCATCACCATCTTTGACCACCGGGACCGAAGAGAACTCCCGGTCCTGTAGGTAGGCGAGGGCATCGCTCCGGGTGCCGGGTAAGGACACCGTCACAACCGCGGAGCGTGGCGTCATCGCATCCTCGACATTCATAGAGCGGCTTACTGGCCCGGAGCATTTGTAGGCTACGACACGTCTCCGGGCCGTCTGGGAGTGGCCTCACCGGGTCGATTCCGGACAATCGCTGGACAGTTCCGATGCGTTTATTGCCCATGGTACGTCATGACAACCCGTGAGCGCCTCCGATCGGCCGACCCCGGACGCCGGGGGCGGCCACGCCCCGGTCGACGGCACCGACGTGATGGCCGCACTCGACCAGGAGAACCTGGTCATCGCCGACCTCTCCCGAGAGGACGCCTGGCTCACCATCCCCGCCACCGACGCACCGGACCTCACAGACTGGCGATAGGCCACGGAGGCACAACGGTTTTCCTGCCCGCACGTGTCCGAGAGTGCATGGACTATCGGGAGGTCGACGTCGAATCCACCTACCTCGCCCGCCTGGACCACGGAGCCGACTGGCGTGAGGAACTCGAGGCCCTCGCCGCGGACTGTGACCTCGAGGCAGGATGGTTCATCGCCATGGGCGCCGTCCAGGACGCGGAACTCTGGTACTACGATCAGGACGACCTGGAGTACGACAGCGTCACCTTCGAGGAACCGCTGGAGGTCGCCGCGTGTGTCGGCAACATCTCCCGGTTGGATGGCGACCTGTTCGCCCACACCCACGCCGTCCTCTCCCGCCGGTCGGGACAGACCCTCGCCGGCCACCTAAACCGGGCGACGGTCTTCGCCGGCGAGGTGTACCTCCAGGGGTTCGCCGACCCCCTCGAACGCAGCCACGACCAGGTCACCGATCTCGACCTCTGGCTGTGAGATGACCCCCGACGAGTACTTCGAGACCATCGAGGCCGAACTCGCCACCGCCGTCGAGCGCGCCGAGACCGCCCGCGACCGCGGCGAAGACCCGACCGACACCGTCGAGATCCCGGTCGCGGTGGACATGGCCGACCGCGTCGAGAACATCCTCGGTATCGAGGGGGTCGCGGATCGCGTCCGCGAACTGGAAGACGAGATGTCCCGCGAGGAGGCCGCCCTCCGACTGGTCGAGGACTTCGTCGACGGTTCAGTCGGGGACTACGACACGCCCGCGGGCACCATCGAGGGCGCCGTCCGCACCGCCGTCGCCCTCCTGACCGAGGGTGTCGTCGCCGCCCCGATCGAGGGGATCGACCGCGTCGAAGTCCGTGACAACGACGACGGCTCCTCGTTCGTCGCGGTCTACTACGCCGGCCCCATCCGGTCTGCGGGTGGCACCGCCCAGGCACTCAGCGTCCTCGCCGCCGACTACGCGCGGGCGCTCCTCGGGCTGGACGCCTATCACCCCCGCGAAGAGGAGATCGAACGATACGTCGAAGAGGTCGGGTTGTACGACGACGAGACCGGGTTACAGTACTCGCCGAAAGACGCCGAGACCCGGTACATCGCCGAGCACTGTCCCGTCATGTTGGATGGCGAGGCCACCGGCCAGGAGGAGGTGTCGGGCTACCGGGATCTCGAACGCGTCGACACCAACAACCCGCGTGGCGGTCTCTGCCTGGTCCTGGCGGAGGGCCTGGCGTTGAAGGCGCCGAAGATCCAGCGGTACACCCGCGATCTCGACGCCATCGACTGGCCGTGGCTCGAGGACCTCATCAGCGGTGAACTCGGTGCGGATGATGACGAGGCGGCCGTCACGACACCGGTCGACGACACGGCCACCGCCACCGAAGACGGGCGACCACGCCCGGAACCCTCGAAGAAGTACCTGCGAGACCTCATCGCCGGTCGACCGGTCTTCGGCCACCCGTCGACCCCCGGCGGGTTCCGGTTGCGGTACGGACGCGCCCGCAACCACGGATTCGCCACAGCGGGCGTCCATCCGGCGACGATGTACATCCTCGACGACTTCCTCGCGACCGGCACCCAACTCAAGACCGAACGACCGGGGAAAGCCGCCGGCGTCGTCCCCGTCGACAGCATCGATGGCCCAACCGTCCGCCTCGCCAACGGCGACGTCCGCCGCATCGACGACGTCGCCACCGCCAAGGAACTCCAGAACGGGGTCGAAGCCGTCCTCGACCTCGGCGAGTACCTCGTCAACTACGGCGAGTTCGTCGAGAACAACCAACCCCTCGCCCCGGCGGCCTACACCGTCGAGTGGTGGCTCCAGGACATGGCAGCCAGCGGCGCCACCATCCAGGCGTTACGCGACTCACCGCACGTCGACATCCACGATCCGACGCCCGACCAGGCCCTAGCCTGGGCACGGGATCACGATGCCCCTCTCCACCCCGCCTACACCTACCTCTGGCACGATCTCACCGTCGACCAGTTCCACACCCTCGCGGACGCCGTCACCGCCGGTACCAGCGACGACGAAACACTCACCCTCGACCACAGCCCCGAACTCGCAACCACCCTCGAGACCCTGCTCGTCGAACACCACCAATCAACAGCCACCATCGAAATCCCGGACTGGCGACCGCTCGCCGTCTCCCTCGGACTCGACCCCGACACCCGCGAACCCACCTGGGAAACCCTCCCCGACGCAGTAACGGAAGGCGACGACGCACTGGACGCGGTCAATCACGTCGCCCCCATCACCATCCAAGCCCGCGCCCCCACCCGAGTCGGCGCTCGCATGGGCCGTCCCGAGAAAAGTGAACAACGCGAACTCAACCCCGCCGTCCACACCCTCTTCCCCATCGGCGACGCCGGCGGCAGCCAACGCAACGTCAACGACGCCACCGACGCCGGCCAAATCACCGTCGAACTCGGCAACCGCGAATGCCCCGACTGTGGCACCCACACCTTCCGCCCCCGGTGTCCCGACTGCCGAACGCGCACCGACCCATACTTCGAATGTCCCGACTGCGACGTCCAGGCCGAACCTGGCGATGGCGGCCGCGTCGCCTGCCCCCGCTGTGACCGAGAACTCGATGGCGTCCGCCACCAAGAGGTCGCCCTCGACGACATCGTCCAATCCGCTCACGATGCCGTCGGTGAACGCGGCAGCGCCTACGACATCCTCAAAGGCGTCAAAGGGCTGACCTCCCAGCGCAAAGTCCCCGAACCCATCGAGAAAGGAATCCTCCGAGCGAAACACGACGTCAGCGCGTTCAAAGACGGGACGGTCCGCTACGATATGACCGACCTCCCCGTCACCACCGTCCGCCCCCAGGAACTGTCGGTCACCGTCGACCAGTTCCGCGAACTCGGATACGACACCGACATCCACGGCGATCGCCTCCGCCACGATGACCAACTCGTCGAACTCAAAGTCCAGGACATCGTCCTTTCGGACGGCGCCGCCGACCACCTCCTCCGCACCGCCGACTTCGTCGACGACCTCCTCACAGCGTACTACGACCTCGACCCCTACTACGAAGCAGACGAACGAGACGACCTGGTCGGCGAACTCGTCTTCGGCCTCGCCCCCCACACCAGCGCCGCAGTCGTCGGCCGCGTCGTGGGCTTCACCAGCGCCGCCGTCGGCTACGCCCACCCGTACTTCCACGCGGCCAAACGCCGGAACTGCTTCCATCCAGACACGAAATTTTGGTTTGAGGATCGGTACGGGAAAACCCATCTCGGTCAAATTGACGAATTCGTTGAACAACGTCTTGATCCCAACAAGGCGACTGAAGACGACTTCGGCGCTCTCGTCCAGACACTGGACGGGAATGTGAGAGTTCCGTCGCTTACACCTGATGGGGAAACTACGTGGAAACCAATCGAGGCTATCTCAAAACATCCAGCCCCCGACCATATGGTCCGGATCGAGACGCGGAGTGGCCAGCAACTGACGGTCACACCGGACCATTCGATGCTACGCTGGAATGATGATGAGATTGAACGGATCAAGGCGCATGAACTAGCGGTTGGTGACATTGCACTGTCACCGAAGGAGATCGAGTTCGAAGGAACGACTGTGACGTTGGATTTGTTGGACGAGTTTACCCGGATTGACGCTGTTCCGAACGAGGAGTTGATGCTTCGTGGTATTGGTTCGGATGCGATCAAACGGCTTCTTGCAGAAGCGACCGACTCAGATACCTCTTTGAAATCGACAGCTGAAAGGCACGAATTGAGTCAGTCGACGGTCTACAACTGGATCTCTCGAAACAGTGTTCCGGCGAGTGTGTTGGTTGAGCTTCTGGGCCGGTCGGAAATGCTTGAGCGCGTTCCGGAAGACGTTAAGCTCGGTGTTCGGCGGGATTCCATTTCCATAAACCGGTGCCTCGAGGTTACCGATGGAGTAGCAGGACTCCTGGGATACTATGCGGCAGAAGGATTCACACGGCGAGAGTCCGGATCTTGGTACCAGACTACGATTTGTACCCCGGACGATGAAGCGCGAGAATACGTTATTCAAGCGTATGCGAATCATCTGGGTGTCTCAGCATTTGAGGAGAACAAGTGGAAAGTAACAGTGTCGAGTCGGCTCGTATCAATACTGTTCTCTGATATATTAGCGGTTGGGGAGAGGGCTGAAACGAAGCGAATTCCAGACGTTGTCCTCTCCGCTCCATCGAACGTGCTCAGCAGCTTCCTTGCAGCATATTTTTCTGGGGATGGGACTACCTCCCGTAACCGTGTCGAGATTCGAGCGCAGCCGGTCAGTGACGAGTTACTTGAAGATTTGGTTGCAGTTCTCAAACGGTTCGGAATTGCGACCAAGAGCTATCAGGAGACAAGGAAAGTTCAGAAGAGATCCGTTTCAGAGTTTTACGACGGCAATTCGCCAACGTTTGAAACGAACGTTCTCAAGATTACGTCCGAAAATGCGATGCGTTTCGCGGACGCCGTGGGCTTCCACCTCGATCGGAACTCCGAAACGCTCGAGGAGGTAATTGAATCAACCGAAACACGTTCGCAGCGGCTGTTTGGAGATGGTGGCAACACGTGGCTTGATGAGATAACTGATGTCACCATCGTGGGTGCCGAAACTGAATACACGTACTCAGTGACAGTCTCTGATACGAATACGCTAATCGTCAATGACCTCTATTCCGGACAGTGTGACGGCGACGAGGATTGTGTGATGCTGTTGATGGACGGGTTGTTGAACTTCTCGAAACAGTACCTCCCGGATGCCCGAGGCGGTCGGATGGACGCGCCGTTGGTGATGTCCTCCCGTATCGATCCCGCGGAGATCGACGATGAGGCCCACAACATTGATGTCGTCGGGTCATACCCGCGTGCGTTCTTCGAGGCGACGCGGCGGATGGCCGACCCCGATGAAGTGGATGTTACGTTGGCCGCGGAATCGGTGGGGACCGAGGACCAGTATGCGGGGTTCGGGTTCACCCACGATACGAGTGACATCGCGTTGGGACCGGACCTCTCGGCGTACAAGACACTGGGGAGCATGACCGAGAAGATGGATGCCCAACTCGAACTCGCCCGGAAGGTGCGGGCCGTCGACGAGTCCGACGTCGCCGAACGCGTGATCGAATCCCACTTCCTGCCGGACCTGATGGGGAACCTCCGGGCTTTCTCCCGACAGGAGACCCGCTGTCTGGACTGCGGGCGGAAGTACCGGCGGATGCCCCTCACCGGGGAGTGTCGGGAGTGTGGTGGCTCGGTGAACCTGACCGTCCACGAGGGATCGGTGTCGAAGTACATGGATACGGCCCTGGAGGTG
Source organism: Halobacteriaceae archaeon (assembly GCA_042216925.1). Taxonomy (GTDB): domain Archaea; phylum Halobacteriota; class Halobacteria; order Halobacteriales; family Halobacteriaceae; genus JBDGTJ01. The sequence continues at coordinate 1,648 of JBDGTJ010000032.1, read as the reverse complement.
GCCGAGGAGTACGGTGCCCGGGAGTACACCCGCCAACGGTTGGAGATCTTAGACCGGACCCTCGAGAGTCTGTTCGTCAACGACAAGAACCGGCAGAGCGGCATCGCGGACTTCATGTGAATCGACCCGGCCTTTCTTCTACTCACCCGGCGTAGGTATGGGTATAAGTGACACGGACGAGGCGGTCGCGGTGGCGATCGGGCAGCGGGTCTATACGGCCGACGGCACCGAGTTGGGGACCGTTCGGGGGTTCGACGAGCACGGGTTCGTCGTCAGTACCGAGCCCGGGGTGGTGGGGATGAGTGTCGCCCACGAACGCGCGGGCCACGACGTCGCCGAGGGGGAGTTGACCTGGCAGTGTGCCCAGTGTGGGGCGATCGGTGACATCGAATCGTTACCGGAGACCTGCCCGGACTGTGGCGCCGCTCGCGAGGAGATATTCTACCGGATCGACGACTAAGGCTGGACGCCGAGACGCGGTTCAGAAGGGTGCTTCGGGCGTGCTGTCCTCCTCGTCCTCGTAGGGGTTGTCGTCGGGGAACGAGGGTGACATCCCGCCACGGTCCATCCCGGTGTCGGCGTGGACGGTCTGGATCTCGGGGATCTCTTTGGTCATCCGGGACTTGATCGCCTGGATCGTCATCGGGGAGATGCCACACCCCGAACAAGCCCCACCGAGTTGGACGGTGACCTCGCCCGCCTCGCGGTCGAGGTCCGTGATGGCTGCGTTGCCACCGTGCATCTGGATCTGGGGGAAGTTCCGGCGGAGGAAGTTACTGATGCGGTCTTCGAGGTCGTCGCCACCGTCGGCGTCCGTACTCATAGACCGATATAGGGCACGTCGACTCTTAGGCCTTTGGTTAGGTGGTATCCGCGTCGGCCAGCGTCTCCCGGAGACTGGCTTCGAGGGCCTCGACATAGGCATCGAGGACGGCCTGGGCGCGGTCGTCGCCGGCGATGACGCCGGCACTGGCGATCCGGGCGAGTGGGTCCTCGGGGAGGTCGATGCGGAACTCGCCGTCGCCCTCGTAGACCGGTTCGCTCTCGCTGAAGACGGTCTGGTCGATGGCATGGACCAGATCGGAGTCGTAGGTCTCGTTGACCTCCTGGAACGCCTGCTTGTACGCCTGTTGGAGGTGGGGGAAGTAGTCGGTGTATTTCTTCTCCTCGAACTCGGCCGGCGTGAACCCCAGGGCCTCGGTCATATCCCCTCGACGGGCCGCTGGGGCAAAAAGTGGGCGGTCGGTCACCCGATGAGCGTGTCCTGGCGCGATCGGAGGGCGTGCCAGGCCGACACGCCCAGGAGGGCGACGGCGGCGACACCGCCGACGAGGATGTCCGGTACCGCCCCGATCAGCGGGAGGTCGAGGCCGGCGGCGAGGGCGAGTGTCATCAGGCCGAGACCGAGGCCGAGGTAGTAGTCATACCAGCGGCGACCGCCCGGTCCGTACAGATACGATTTGACGATGGTCGCACGCTCGGTGAGCGCGACGGTGCCGCGGTTCCGATCGTACTCGACGAGGCCGACATCGTCGAGTTTCTGGAGATGGGTCTGGTGGAGAGAAGTGTAGACCCGTTTCCGTTGCTTGTAGGTGAGTTCGTCTTCGGCGATCCCGTTCTCGTCGGCGGCGACGGCGGTGGTGAGTTC
>JBDGTJ010000055.1:0-37523 GCA_042216925.1 Halobacteriaceae archaeon | reverse complement strand
CCGGCCAGATGCAGGCCCAGGGCCCGATCATCAAGGGGATGAACCACGCCGTCTCCGCCGGAGCCCTCGCCGCCGAGGCCTTCGTCGAGGCACGGTCCCGGGCCGCCCCGCACACGGTCGGGGAGCGCTACGAGCAGAAACTCCAGACCTCCGGCGTGATGGGGAAACTCCGCCCCGCCGGGTACCGGTACACCAGTCCGGTCACCGAACACGACACCGTCGCTGGCCTCACCGACGCCATCGCCGACTCGCCCGTCGGTCGGTTCGCCATCAGGGCGTTGGACGATACCGTCGAATCTCTGTTCAACTCGCCGCGGTTGATGTCGATGCTGCCAGACACCCGCACCGGGTACGTGACCGTCCCGACCGTCATCGCCGAGGAACTCGGGGACCGCATCACTACCACAAACGACGTCGAACCACCGGCCTTGGACGACCGGATCGGGGACCTGACCTACGACGTCGGCGAACCCCACATCGAGGTCCAGGACGAGTCCTGGGCGGCCAGTGGCGCCGCCGTCACGGCCTGCCCGGTCAGTGCCGAGGACTTCGGGGGTGGCTGCTACCGCGCCGAGACCGTCACCCGTGACGGTGAGGAACACCGCGTCGTCAGCCTCGACACCCAACCCTGCGTGGAGTGTGGCACCTGTGCCATCGTCGCCGACACCGAGTGGACCCACCCGGCCGGCGGCAAGGGCGTCGAGTTCGAGGAGGGGTAGGCCGTGGCGAGAGCGTCGATCCCGGACCGCATCGACACCGTCGCCGACCGCGCCGCCACCGCCCGCGCCGACGCCAGTCCCACCACCACGAGTGACCGAGGCACAGCCCTGGACATCGCCCGTGACGGCGTGTGGCCGACGATCCGCATCTACATCGACGCTCGCCGCACCGGCCACCGCTTCGAGCAGGCGACCCACGACCGGTTGGAGCGCGCGCTCAACGACTGGTTGATCGCATACGCCGCCGCCTACGGCTACGACATCGACCCCGCAGTCCCCGTCCGGGAGGCCGGGGAAACGTTCCTGGATACGCACAACGTCCTCGACACCGCCCGGGTGCTCACCGGCGTTCCCCCACGCGAGGACACATGACCGAACGGCGGTGTGCCGAACCGGACTGCGACCGCGTGGCCACCGTCAAACTCTACGATCCACGCGGCCCGGACCGGGTGGTCTGTACCGCCCACGCCCGCGCGATCGCCACCCGGGATGGCGTGGTCGCCGACCCCCTCGCCGATCAGTGAGTCACTGTCCGAGGGCGTGGACACCAGCGGCGTCAGCGGTGGGCGTTCACGCGGGTTGACCGAACGCGTACATCGTCGCGTGGTCGGTGACCTCGACGGTCACCCGGTCCCCAGGTGTCAACCCGTGGCTCGAGGCGTCCTGGACGACGATCTGACGGTAGGCGTCGTCCCGACACTTCACCGAGTCCCCGGTCCCCGCCTCCACGACGAGGACCTCCCGCGTCGACCCCACCATCTCGGCGTAGGCGGCCTCCACGACCTCGGCCTTCAGCGACGACATCGCCTTCGACCGCTCCTTCTTCACCGTGCCGCCCAGCCCCTTCATCTCGGCCGCGTCGGTCCCGGGCCGCTTCGAGAACCGGGTGACGTTGATGCGTTCGGGTTCGACCGCCTCGAGTAACGCCATCGACGCCTCGAAGTCCGCGTCGGACTCGCTGGGGAATCCCACGACGAAGTCGGTCGCCAGCGTCCACTCCTCCAGGGCGGCATCGAAGGTGTCGACGACCTCCCGGAACTCCCTGACCTGGTGTTGGCGTCGCATCTCGCCCAACACGTCGTCGGACCCGGACTGCACCGGGACGTGCAGGAAGTTGTACAGCTCGTCGTTGGCCGCGAACACCGCCGCCAACTCCTCACGGATCCCATGGACGCCCTTGGGGTTGGCCATCCCGACCCGCACCCGGAACTCACCGTCGATCGCACAGATCGCCTCGAGGAGCTCGGGCAACAACTGGTCGCCCCGATCCCACCCGTACCACCCGGTGTCCTGCCCGGTCACCCGGAGCTCGGAGGCGCCTGCGTGGACGAGGGCCCGCGCCTCCGCGACGTTCTCCTCGATCGATGGGGAACTGATGTGGCCGGTCGCCTGCTTGGTGATGCAGTACGAACAGTCACTCGTACACCCTCGAGCGATCGGGAGGATGCCGACGGCACCGTCCAACACCGGCTCCGCGTCCGGGGTCGGCATCGGACACTCGCCGTTGGTGACCGCCGCCGGCACGTCCTCCCAGTGCAGGACCTGGGCGTCGAAGGCCTCGAACTCCTCGCCCTGGGCCAGCGCCATACACCCGGTCACGATCAACTCCGCCGCCTTATCGTCGAGTTCGGCCGCCCGCCGCCGCATCTTCCGCTCGGTCGTCTCCACGACCGTACACGTGTTCAAGATCGCGACGTCGGCGTCGTCCGGCCCATCGACACGGTGGTGGCCGGCGTCCCGGAGCGTCCGCTCGATCCGTCGGCTCTCACCCCGGTTCGACGTACATCCGTACGTCTCGATATGGTACCGGACCATCGACGCTGTCCAAGCATACACCGCCCGAGCCAAAAACACGACGGTCCCGTGTCGCGGTCAGACAGGTATTTCTGCGTCTGGGCACCAACTCGGGTGTGTCCGCGGACTCCCGGTTCCCGTTGACCGGCCCCGAGGTAGCGGTGTTCATCAGCGGCGTCGCCAGCATCGGTCTCGAGATCCTCGCCGGCCGCATCGTCGCCCCCGAGTTCGGGAACTCCATCTACGTCTGGGGATCGATCATCGGCGTCGTCCTCTCGGCACTCGGGCTCGGCTACCACCTGGGCGGCCGCTCGGCGCCAACCCGTGCCTCGCGGAACGCCATCGCCGGCGCGTTCCTCCAGGCGACCCTGTTCGTCGTCGTCCTCCTCATCGCCGGCGACGCCATCCTCCAGACTTTCGACGCGTTGCCTCTGCCCGCCCGCTTCGCCCCATTGCCCCCGATCGCGTTCCTGTTCGGCCCACCGGTGTTCGTCCTGGGGTTCATCAGTCCCTACGCCGCGGAACTCAGTCGCGCCCCGACGGCAGGGTCGGCCTCCGGCCGCGTGTACGCGCTGGGGACCCTGGGCAGCATCGTTGGCTCCTTCGCCACCACGTTCCTGTTGATCCCGGAGCTGTCCATCCCCGTGATCGAAGGGGTGTTCGGCGTCGTCCTCCTCGGTGGCGCCGCGATCGTCACCGACGTCACGCCGCGTCGCGTCGCCCAGGTCCTCGTGTTGGCGGTGGCGTTGCTCGCGGCGGTCACGGTCGGCAGCTACGGCCTCCACGTCGGCGGGGAGGTCGTCTACGAGACACAGACGCCCTACGCCCACCTCCAGGTCGTCGACGAGGACGGGGTTCGCACCCTCTACCTCGACGGGGCGCCCCAGTCGGCGATGTACATCGACGGGCGGCAGGGGTACCCCTTCGAGTACTCGCGGTACCTCCACATCCCGATGCTGATGCAGTCCGACGTCGACCGCGTCCTGTTCATCGGCGGTGGCGGCTTCTCGACGCCGAGCCGGTACATCGCGGAGTACCCCAACGTCACCGTCGACGTCGTCGAACTCGACCCGGCGGTCATCCGCGTCGCCAAACAGTACTTCGACGTCCCCGACTCACCGCGGTTGAACATCTACCAGGGGGACGGTCGGAACTTCCTCGAATCGACCAACCGCACCTACGACGTCATCGTCCTGGACGCCTACCGAAAGGATCGGGTCCCCTTCCAGCTGACGACGGTGGAGTTCATGCGGTTGGCATCGAACCACCTCGACAGCGACGGGGTGCTCGTCGCCAACCTCATCTCCGCCCGGTCCGGGGCCGGGTCGGCGTTCTTCCGCGCGGAAGTCAAGACCATGCAGCGGCCCTTCGAGCACGTGTACGCCTTCCCCACGAGTGAGACCCCGCTCCTCCAGAACATCGAGGTCGTCGCCACCAACCGCGAGTTGGGGTACTCGATGGCCGATCTCCTGGCCCGCGCCCGCGCCAGGCGCGAGTACGTCGGCTTGAACCTCACCGCCGAGATCCGCCAGTACGTCCCCGGCACGGCCGTCGACACGTCGGACGTCCCGGTACTGACCGACGAGTACGCCCCCGTCGAACAGTTACTCGACCCGCAACTCGGGCGTCGGTACGTCATCGAACGGAACACCACGACGACGGCGCGGGTCGCCCCGCATGCCGTGGCGACGTGACCGGAACCGTTTTCTTCAGCGGCGGGCCCGACCCCAGCATGGTCCTCCCCGCCGGGACGACCGTTCCCCCGCTCCCCTACCTCGTGGTACTGCTCGGTGCGGTCGCGGTCGTCGGGTGGGCGATCGTCCGCGTCGACCCACCGGTGACCGAGTGGACCGTACTCGCGGCCGCTCCGTGGATGGTCGCCGGCGCCACCACCTACGTCACCTACCAACTCGACCTGGTGCCGACCCCGATCGAACCGTTCACCGGGTCCCCCGCCGTCTACGGGGCCGCCTTCGTCCTCGCGGGCACCGTCTGGCTGGTCGCCGACCGCCTCGCCGACCGGCCGCTGTTCGTTTTGGCCACCGCCGGCGTCCTCGCCACCATCCCGTCGACGATCGCGGCCGTCCTCGCCGCCTCCGACCTCACCCCGGTCGTCCCCCTGGCCGCCCTCGGCGCCGCGACCGTCCTCACCGGCGGCTATCACTGGCGTGTCACCCGTCGTGGCCACAGCCTCGCCGTCGCTGGCACCGCCGGCACCCTCGTCGTGTTCGGGCAGGCACTGGACGGGTTCACCACGACGCTGGGCGTCGCCCATCTCGGCTTCGCCGAACAGACGCCCCTGTCCCGACTGCTCATCGAGGCGACCGCCGGCATCCCCGCGCCGCTGGTCGGTGCCGGGTGGTTGTTCCTCCTGGTGAAACTCGCGCTCGGCGTCGGCGTCGTCTGGCTGCTCGCTCCCACGGTCGATCGCCGACCCCGCGAGGGCTACCTCCTCCTGCTGGTCGTGGCCGCCGTCGGGCTCGGCCCCGGCGCCCACAACCTCCTGTTGTTCACCGTCACCTCCCCGTGACCCCAGAGCGTTTTTCTCGGCGGCCCCCGACCCCCGGCCATGGCGACCCAACCCCACCTCCAGATCGAACCCGGTGACGTCCACGACCTCGCCCTGGTCCCGGGGGACCCCGACCGCGTCCACCGCATCGCCGACCACTGCGAGGACCACGAACCGGTCGCGACCAACCGGGAGTACACCGTCGTCAACGCCACCACCGACGGCGTCCCGATCACGCTGTGTTCGACCGGGATCGGCGGACCCAGCGCCGCCATCGCCATCGAGGAACTCGCCAACGTCGGCGTCGACACCCTCCTCCGCGTGGGGACGACCGGCGCCCTCCAACCAGAGATCGAGATCGGGGACATGATCGTCGCGACCGCCGCCGCCAAAGAGGAGGGCACCACGAAACGCTACGAGGACGCCGTCTACCCTGCGGTCGCCGACTACGACGTCCTCGACGCCCTCGTCACCGCCGCCGAGACAAACGACGAGGCCGTCCACGTCGGCCCCATCGTCACCGACGACGCCTTCTACAACGAGACCGACGACGTCATCACCCCGTGGTCGGACGCCGGATTGCTCTGCGTGGAAATGGAGGCCGCGACCCTATTCACCCTCGCCCGCCGCCGCGGCCTCCGGGCTGGCGCGATCTGCACCGTCGACGGCAACCTCGTCCGTGGCACCCAGAAGGGCAGCACCGACGAGGCCACCGAACTCCCACCGAAGGCCCGGGACAACGTGGCCCGCGCCATCGACATCGCCCTCGCCGCCGCCCGGTCCGTCGCCTGATGGACGGCCAAACCGCCGGACTCATACCATCGGCTCACCCAGCGTAGAGCCATGTCGCTGACGGTGCCCCAGCCCACCACCCTCCTCGCCCGGGCGTGGCACCGCGTCCGCCGTCGCATCCACCGGTTCCGCCGGTGGGTCGAGACCACCTCGAACCTCCTGCATCTGACCGTCCTCGTCTTCGTCCCGCTGCTCATCGGGATCGTGACCCTGTTGTCCAATGCCGTCTCCGCGGTCTCCTTTCTCGTCTATCCACCCCTCGCCTCGGGGACCTACACCCTGTTCGCCGACCCGGAAGGCCGGTACTCCTCCCCGGGCAAGTTCGTCGGCGGGATGACCACCGGCGCGATCGCCGGGTGGGCCGCCATCACGATCTCGACACAGGTCCTGGGCAACGGCGCGACCGCGGTCGGTGAGGTCCACGCCGGCGGCGCCGCCCTCGCCATCCTCCTCACCGGTATCGTCACCTGGATCCTCGACTTCGAGGAACCGACGGCGTTCTCGACGGCGTTGCTGGTGTTGACCACCGGCACCGCCCAGATCTACTACGTCGTCGGCGTCGCCCTCTCCTCCGGACTCGTCGCCGTCGCCTTCACCGTGTGGCGCGAGGAGTTCTACGAACAACGCGCCCGCTACCTCTACGGCGCCACCCACAGCGACGACCAGGTCCTCGTCCCCATGCGGGGGGAGACCGCCGGTGAGGCCGCCGCCTTCGGTGCCCGACTGGCCGCCGCCCACGACGGAGGCTCACTCGTCCTGTTGGACGTCGTCGACGACGCGGCGGTCGCCGCCGCCGAACGCGAGCTGCTGGCGGGCGGGAAGACAGACGACGTCGAAGAAGCCCACGAGGTCGCCGAAGCCCAGACCGCAGTCGAGGCGGTCAGCGACCTCGAGAACCGGGCGGCCGCCATCGAGGCAGAGTACGACATCCCGACCGACGTCGTGGTCGCCGCCGGCGACGGCCAGGACGCCGGCGTCGTCCTGGACGCGGCGGCGGACACGAACAGCGACCTCATCGTCACCCCCTACGAAACCGACGGGGACGGCCTCGCACCCTTCCTCGAGGATCTCCTCCGCGGCCGGCGGGACGTGGTCATCCTCCGCTCGGTCAACGGGACCCGGGAGTGGACCGACTCGATGGTGGCCATCGCCCGGGCCAGCGACGTCGCCCACGCGATGATCGACTTCGCCCAGCGGCTCGCCGGACAGCTCGGGACGGTGGCCGTCTGCTCGTGTATCGACACCGAAGACGAGCGGCGGGAGGCCGAATCGACACTCGCGGACCTCGCCGAGACCACGGAAGCCAGGTGTGAGACCCGGGTGTCTCGGTCGTCGTTCGAGGCGTTCCTCGAACAGAACAGCACCAACTACGACGTCGTCTTCATGGGCGCAAGCACCGACCGCAGCGCCGCCTCCCGGTTCCTGAGCCCACCCACCTTCGAACAGATCGGGGACCTCCAGACCGACGTCGCCATCGTCCACCGCACCTGATGGCCCCTCGAGGCCGGGGTGGACGCCTGTATTCAAGTGTCCGGCCCGGCATTCACGGACGCGATGGCGACCGTGTCCCTCCCAGTCCAGGTCCTCCGCGGCCTCTACCTCGGGGTGCTCACCGGCATCATCCCCGCATTGATCGCGTGGGCGCTCGCGTTCACGTTCCGGTATATCACCAACATCACCGTCCCCTCGTTCGCCCTCGGCGTCCTCGGCGTGGCGATCGCCGGCGTCAACGGGGGGTTCCTCGCGTTCAACGATCCGAACGTCGTCCAGTCAGCCAACAGCGTCACCCTCATCACCGCGATCTTGGTCGTGATGCTGATGGCCTTTTACGCCCATGCCCGCGGCGACCAGACCGGCGCGAGGGCCCACACCGCGTCAGTCTCCGGTCGTTGCGCGACCGGACCCTCGCCAGCGACGTAACCGACTTCACCGGCGTCCGGAGCCGCGTCACCGTCCGGGTCGTCGGGACCGTCGAGGACCGTGGTCAGCGCCTGCACCGCGTCCTCACCGACGCAAGCACCCCCTGCCGACGCCGAGGAGCCACCACCGCCGCAAGCACCTACCACCACCGGCGGCGAGGGTCGGGTGACCGTCGCGGTCCCACCGGCTGCGGCAGAACGGTTGCTGGCAGTCGATCACGGGGCCTTCGTCGTGACCGCACAGGGCACGCACCGCGAGTTCGAACTCGCGGCGGTGCTCCGACGTGCAGGCGGTCGACTCCATCGGTTCACGGTCGGGAGCGACGGCCCCTTGGGCGGCAGGACCCTGAGGGACGCCGACGTCCGGGACACCCACGGCGTCGCCGTCATCGCGGTGCGCCACGACGGCGCCTGGACGTTCGGACCGTCGGGCGACGCCCGCATCGACCCCGGTGACGAGGTGTTCGTCGCCGGCCCCCGCCAGGCCGTCACTCGGTTCATGGAGGTCGCGAGGTGACCGTGGTCACGATCACCGACCCACTGCTCCGAGCCCTCGAGGTCACCGGGCTTGCCGTCGTCGCGTTCGCGTTCGCTGTCGCCACCGCCTTCGTCTACCGGTGGTACCTCCGTGAACGCGTCTCCACCGGCCTGGCCCTCCTCGTGGGCCTCGCCGTGGTTTCCCTGTACCTCAACGTCAAAAGCGTCCTCGGCGACGTCGTCGCCGGCGAGACCACGGCCCTGTCTCTGGCTGCGGTGACCTACAACGGCGCCGCGTTCGCGGCGGCCGCACTCCTCATCCCGCTGGGTGTCCGGATCGGCGACCGCCTCTATCGCAGTACTGCCGCCGTCACTGGTGCCAGCGCCATCGACGGCGAGGTCAGTCGGTTCGTCCGCACCGTCGGCCGTCTCGTCGCCGTCGAGCTCCCCACCGACATCGATGACATCCCTGGCTACGATCCCGTCACCGACGATGTCAAACAGTCCCTCGCGGGGACGACGCTGTTGTTCCCGCGCGGCCTCGGACTGGCGGAACTCCGCGATCGGCTGGAACACCGGTTGACCGACGACTACGACATCGGCACCGTCGACGTCGACCTCGAACCGGATGGCACCGTCTCCTACCTCGCCGTGGGACGCCACCCCGCCGGGCTCGGCCCGACGCTCGGGCCCGGGATGGCTGCGGTCGCGATCGTCGCCGACCCACCGAACGCCGCAAATCCCGGGGACGTCGTCCAGGTGTGGACCCGGCCACCCGATCCAACCCGGATCACCACCGCAGAGGTGCGCGCCACCGTCGACGACGTCGTCACTCTCGCCCTCGATCACCACGACGCCACGACGATCGCCGGTGGGGAGTACCGGTTGCTCACGCTGCCCACCACGTCCCGCCCCGACAGGGAATTCAACCGACTGCTCCGTGCCGCCGACGCCACCCTGGCTGCGATCACCATCGGGGAGAACAGTCCCCTGGCCGCCACAACGGTCGGTGCCATCCGGCCCGCCGTCGTCGCCGTCCGCCCGCCCGCCCGAGGGCCCCCATCGACCTCGTCCCAGGTCGTCGCCGGCGACTCGCACCCGGTGACACGATGTACGTCGTCGCGCGACCGGATGTCGTCCGCCGCATCACCGCCGCGACGACCGCCGTCGGGGCGGAGCGCTCATAGGGGTGTGTCCCCACACCCCGGGTATGGAATGGCGGCTGTTCGCCGACCTGGCCGAACGGGCTGGCACGCGTCGGGTGACCGTCGACCCCGGGCCGGACGCGACCGTCGGAGATGCCCTGGAGGCGTTGTTCGAGACCCACCCGGAACTCAGAGACCGGGTGCTCGAGAACGGCCGCGTCGTCGACCACCTCACCATCCTCCACGACGGGTCGCCACTCGGCGACGCCGGACTCGCGGAACCCGCCGACGCGGACGCGGAACTCGCCGTGTTCCCGCCGGTCAGCGGCGGGTGACCCGTCACTCCCAGACGGGTGCCGTGAGATCGCGTTGACAGACGAAATCCGGGTCCTCACCGATCTCGACCCTGGCCGCAGCGGTGTCGCTGACCAGCATCGGGTCCTCCGGGACCAGTACCCGACACCGGCTCGCCCCCGCGGCGGCCGCATCCCGGGCGATGGCGCCATAGAGGTCCCGGGCCGCCTGGAGGTCCCGCCACGCAGCGACCCCGTACTCCGCATGCGGGATCTCCTCGCCGTCGTGCTCCCGGTCGACCACGCGGGTGCGGTAGGCAAACCCGGCGGTCCCGTGATCCTGGACCACGACCAACCGACCGTCGTCGGCGGCCGTGCGGAGTCGCTCCCGGTTCAGCTCCGAGAGACACCAGGACTCCTGGGTGTCCAGTGCCAACCCGGACAACTGATCGCGGACGTCACTGGTCGTCCAATAGGACCAGGCAGCGTCGGGATCAGCGACCACGTCGGCCTCCAGGGTAGCGTCCGCCTCCGCGGTAGGGTAGGTCCAGCGGAACGACGCCACCGGCTCGAATCCGATCGCCCGCGCCAACCCCAGTCCCTGCACGTTCCAGGAGAAGATCATGTTCCGCGCGACGGTGGCGCCCCGGTTGCGCGCCCACCGGAACCCAGCCGCGTTCAACGCCCGACCCACGCCGTGGCCGCGGGCGTCGGGTGCCACCCGCATCCCCTGGGACCACGCCTCGTAGTCGGACACCATCGTGAACTGCACCAATCCCACCGCCTCGCCGTCGAGGTCGGCGACGAACGTGACCGTCGACTCGTCCTCGCTCCGTGCCCAGTCCTCGAAGACCCGGGGAATGTAATCGCCTCCGTCCCAGGTGTCGTGGGTGAACGCGACGACGTCGTCGACATCCGACGGTTCGGCCTCACGGATCTCGACGGTCGCCTCGGCGTCGCTCATACGTACCCGAGGGTTCGACGGGCGGCGGGAAGTACCTCCCGTTTCCCCGTCACCACGCCCGGTCGTGCCACTCCGGGTCCCGATCCTCGAGGTACGCGTCGATACCCTCACGGACGTCGTCGTGGGCGAACAGCAACGCGAACAGCTCCGCCTCGTAGTCGATCCCGTCCGCGAGGCCCATCCGCCCCGCCGCCCGCACGGCCTCCTTCCCGACCTCCAGGGCGACCGGACTATGGGCCGCCATCGCCGTCGCCAGTTCAGTGACCCGGTCGTCGAAGGTGTCCTCGCCGTGGACCTCCTCGACCAACCCGATCTCGGCGGCCTCCGTGGCGTCGACCAACTCGCCGGACAACACCAACCGCATCGCCTCTCCCTCACCGACCAGGCGAGGCAGCCGCTGGGTCGCGCCGCCACCGGGGATCAACCCCAACCCGATCTCTGGTTGGCCGAGTGTCGCCGTCTCGTGGGCGATGCGGACGTCGGCGGCCAACGCCAGCTCGCACCCCCCGCCCAACGCCCACCCGTTCACCCGCGCGATCACCGGTTGGGGCAGCGTGGCGACGCGTTCGTAGACCCGGGGTCGGCGACTCGCCTCACGTTGCTCGAAGGCACCACGGTCCCGTAACTCACGGACGTCGGCCCCCGCGACGAACGCGTCGCTGTCCGCCGACCCGGTCAACACCACGACCCGCACCGCACTGTCGGCGATCGCCGACAACACCGTCGCGAGATCCTCGCGGAGTTCGGTGTTCAACGCGTTCCGGGCATCGGGCCGGTCAAGGATGACGTCGGCGACGTGTTCGCCGCGCTCACCGAGGACGACATCGACGGTGCCACAGTCCGCAGCGACGTCCTCGATCATTGCTGGCCCCCGCTGACACCGACGATCTCGTCGTCCTCCCACACGTAGAACCCCTCACCGGTCTTCTTGCCGAGTTTGCCCGCGCGGACCTTCCGCTTCAAGATCTGGGGTGGTCGGAACCGTTCTCCGAGTTCCTCGCGCAGGTACTCACAGATGTCCAACCGCACGTCTAGCCCGACGACGTCCCCGAGTTCGATCGGGCCCATTGGATGGTTGTATCCGAGCTCCATCGCCCGATCGATGTCCCGCGGTGATGCGACGCCCGTCTCGACCATCCGCATCGCCTCGACCCCCACTGCCACGCCGAGTCGCGAGGACGCGAACCCGGGGGAGTCCGTGACCTCGATCGCGGTCTTCCCGATGTCCGCGACGAAATCGGTGGCGAACGATTGGGTCGCCTCACTGGTGCGTTCGCCGACGACGACCTCGACGAGGTCCATGAGATGGACGGGATTGAAGAAGTGCAGACCGACAACCCGTCCGGGCTCCGGGACCCCACCGGCGATCTCGGTCACGGACAGCGCCGACGTGTTCGTCGCCAGCACCGCATCACCCGCCGCGTGGTCGGCGGCGTCAGCGAGCACCTCCCGTTTCAGGGCGAGGTCCTCGGGCACCGCCTCGACGACGAGTGCGGCGCCATCCGCGGCGACCGAGAGGTCTGTGGTCCCCGTGATCCGATCGAGTGTCGCCGCCCGCTCGTCGGGCGTGACCTTCCCGCGATCGACGCCCTCGTCGAGGGTCGCCTCGATCTCGGCGATCCCCGACTCCACGAGCTCGGTCTCTATGTCCCGCAGGAAGACAGTGTGACCCGCCATCGCCGTCACCTGGGCGATGCCATGTCCCATCGTCCCGGCCCCAATCACGCAGACGTGCATGCCAGCGTGTGCCGGGCGCTGTCCCATACCAGTTGCGGGGTTCCCGAGGTGGTTACAGCGGTAACGAGGCGAACGCCCCCAGCTTCAACCGGGGAGGAGGTCAACCGGTGGGCTCTGCTGGCACGGCCTTCACCCCGTATCGCGGGACGCCCTCCTGGGTGTAGATGCGTCGGACCGTCGTCTCGACGGGATCACCCACCGCGATCGAGCGGTCGCCCGTGACGACGACCTGTACCGGGACCCGGACCGTGCGACCTCCGTCCGCCTCGAAGGCGACGATGGCGCTGTCGTAGACACCGCCGCGTCGTTGCTGGTCGGCGAACTCCGGGGGTGCCCCACCCGGGTGGATGGTCGTCGTCGCCACCACCTCACCCCCCGTGGGCAGGGTCACGGGGTCGTACCCTTCGGTGGCGCCACACCCCTGACAGGCGCCCGCGGGCGGGAATGCAACCGCCGAACAGGACCGGCAGGCACCGGCCTCCAACCGGTGGCGCTGGGGGAGGGTGCGCCGCCACGACGGGAGGCTCACGTGGGCGCCACCCCCGGCCACGTCCGCGTCGCCGAAGGCCCCACGCCGCCGCATCGCGGCCGTATAGGAGAGGTGCTCTGGCCCCGGCGTCGCCACCGCGGCGGGGACCGGGTCCTCGGTGTCGACGAGGAGTGCCGTGGCGCCGGCACCACCGCCGTACCCCGCCACCAGCACCCGGTCGACACCGTCGGCCAGGGCGGCCACCAGCCCGAACACCGGACTGGCGGCGCCGAGGTCACCGGTCGCCGCGACCCTGACCCCGGCCTCGACGGCGGCCGGGGCGATGCCGAGGGCGTCTGCCACCCGGTACGGGCGGTCCCCGTCGGGTGCCTGGAGGGCCGCCGCGTCGACCGTCCCGGGAGCGGTGTCGAGGCGGTCGATCGCCCCCGAGAGCGTCTCCCGGTAGGCGTCGCGTTCGTAGGTCCGCACCCCGAGTTCCCGCGTCTCGGTCTCGCCGGGGGGTCGGTACCGGGTCCCCGGATAGGCTTCGACGTGACTCGCCGTCTCGACGATGGGGGCGCCACCCTCCGGTGCCAACAGGACCGCGGCGGCGCCGGCGCCGGCAGCCTGGCCCAGGCGGCTGTCCGGGTCGCCCCGTGGGCAGTCGGCGGCGAGGACGAGTGCCGTCTCGTCTGCGTGGTACCCACCGAGGAGCGCCTCCACACCCGCACGGGTGCTGCCCGTGTGGGTCGCGGTCATCACCCCCTCGGGCAGGCCGAGGGTGCTGCACAATCGCGGCATGAGGTCGCCCTCCGCCAACGGCGGCGTGGTCGTCCCGACGTGCAAGCGGGCGACGCTCCCGGCGTCGCGGTCGGCCACCGCGAGTGCCTGGCGAGCTGCCGCGTGGGCCATCGTCACCGCGTCCTCGTCGGCGTCCGGGACCGCCACCGCGTCGATGCCACTGGCCTGATACCGGTCCCAGGCCTCGGCGATCGCGTCGGCTCCCAGGCGGAACCGGGGGAGGTACCCGCCGACCGCGGCGATCCGCGTCATGGTCCACACTCCAGGACGTGGACGACGGCGGCGCCACCGCTGCCGCCGACGTTGTGCAGCACCGCCCGGTCCGCCGCATGGACCTGGCGGTCGCCGGCATCGCCGGTCAACTGTTTGAACGCCTCCACTGCCTGGCCGGTCCCGGTCGCCCCGATGGGGTGGCCTTTCGCCTTCAACCCGCCGGAGGGGTTGACCGGCCGGTCACCGGACAGGGCTGTCACGTCCTCCTCGATGAGGGTCGCGGCCTCCCCCCGCTCGCAGAATCCGAGGTCCTCGTAGGCGAACAGCTCCGCGATGGCAAAGCAGTCGTGGACCTCGGCGACGTCGACGTCCCGGGCCTCGATGCCCGCGTCCTCGTAGGCGCGGTCGGCGGCGGTCGCAGCCGCGGGGATGCCCGTCAGGGTCGCCCGGTCGTAGACGCCGACGCTGTCGGTCCCGGCACCGACCCCAGCCACCCGCACCGGATCGTCCCGGAGGCTCCCGGCCAGGTCCTCGCTGGCGACGAGGGCGACGGCCGCCCCATCGGAGGTGGGACAGCAGTGATAGAGGGTCAACGGGTCAGCGACCATGGGCGCGGTCTCGGCGTCCTCGAGCGTGCAACTGAACCCGAGCTGGGCGGCCGGGTTCTTCGCCCCGTTGTCGTGGTTCTTGACGGTGACCGCAGACAACACCTCGCGGTCGACATCGTACGTATCGAGGTAGGCACTGGCCATCTGGGCGTACACGCCGGCGAAGGTCGCCCCCGTCAACCGCTCCCACTCGGTCTCGCCGCTGACGCCTAACCACCACCGTCGCACGTCGTCGCTGACGTCGGTCATGACCTCGACACCGCCGGCGACCGCGAGGTCGGCGCGGCCACCCCGCACCGCCTCGACAGCCGACCGGAGGGCGGAGCCACCCGAGGCACACGCGTTCTCCACCCGAGTCGTCGGCGCATCGCCGATCCCGGCGTGGGTGGCGACCGCCGGGCCGGCCAACCCAATCTGGCGACCGCCGACGCCCAGCGTCCCCACGAACACCTCATCGATCCGGTCTGGGGCAACCGGTTCGGGGATGCTCTCGACCGCCGCGGTGTAGGCGGCGCTGAACAGGTCCCGGTAACTGCGGTCCGGGAACGACCCGAACGGGGTCTGGCCCGCCCCGACGATGTACGCCTCGCGCATGCCGGCGCCTGGATTGGGAGCGGGGTAACCCTTCGGGTCACGCTTTTGACCCGTCGCGTCGAGGTGCGGGTCGTGCCCTACAGCTACGAGCCCCACTACTTCGAGGACATGGCGGAGGGAACCACCTTCGAGAGCGCCGGTCGCACCGTCACCGAGACCGACTTCGTCATGCACTCGATGCTCACCGGGGACTGGACGGAACTCCACACCAACACCGACTACGCCGCCGATGGCCCCTACGGAGAACGCATCGCCCACGGGCCGCTGACCTTCATCCTCGCGACGGGCCTGTTCCAACGCACCGGCGTCGTCGAACGCACGGTCATCGCCTTCCTCGGGATGAACTACATGGACCTCGCCAACCCCGTCACCGTCGGTGACACCATCAGCGCCATCTTCGAGGTGACCGAACGACGCCACCTCGACAGTCGGGACGACGCCGGCCTCGTCGTCGTCGACACCACCGTCACCACCGGCGACGGGACCGAGGTGTTCGCCGGGGATATGAAATTCCTGTTCAAACGCCGGGACGCCACGTAGGACCGGACCGCTTACCACGACCGGCCTCAATCCGCCAGGCGTGCACCTCCAGGACCTCGGGATCGACCGCGCCATCGACGTCCACGCCCACCCACCCACCGCCGCGTTCCTCCACGACGCCGGCGGCGAGATGATGGGAGACGCCGCCCGCCGGTTCGGCACCGACCGCGACACCTGGTCCTACGAGGCGATGGTCACAGAGTACCGCGACCTCGGCATCGACCGGGCCGTCCTCCTCGCGTGGGACGCCGAGACCAACACCGGGAACCCACCCGTCACCAACGAGGCGGTCGCCGCCGTCAGGGACGACCACCCGGCGTTCTTCGTGGGGTTCGCCAGCGTCGACCCGCTGAAAGACGACTGCATCGAATCCGCGCGTCGCGCAATCGAGGACCTCGACCTCGCAGGGTTCAAGTTCCAGCAGATCGCCCAGGGGTTCGACCCCAGCGACCCGGCCAACGAGCCCCTGTTCGCGACGATCGCCGACCTCGACGTCCCGGTGATCTTCCATGGTGGCACCTCCACGCTGGGCGCCGGGGCGCCCGGCGGCCGGGGCCTCCGCATCGAGTACGGGCGCCCGATCCTCGTCGACCGCGTCGCCGCCGCCCACCCCGACCTCGACATCCTGTTCGCCCATCCCGCATTCCCCTGGGAGAAAGAACAGCTCGCCGTCGTCCAGCAGAAGGGCAACGTCTGGATGGACCTCTCCGGGTGGTTGCCCGAGTACATCGACGACCAGGTGTTACACTACGCCGCCACGATGCTCCAGGACTCGGTCATGTTCGGGACCGACTACCCGATGATCCGTCCCGAGCGGTGGTTGACCTCCTTCGCCGACCACACCGACTTCGAGACGGCGGTCGCCCGGAAGCTGTTCTGGGAGAACGCCGCCGAGTTGTTGGACCTCTAATCGAAGTCCGGGTCCCGGTCCTCGAGGAACGCCGCGACCCCTTCCTCGTGGGCGTCGGAGTCGGCGGCCAACGCCTCCAGTTGTGCTTCGTAGCCCAACCCCTCGCCGATGCCGTTCCCCAAGACCCCATGAAGGCCCTCCTTCGCCAACGCGATCGTCTCCGTTGGTCGGGCCCGGAACGTCTCGAGGAACCCCTCGACCCGGTCGTCTAGCTCGTCGGCGGGCACCGCCGCCGAGACCAACCCGAGGTCGGCGGCCTCACTCGCCGAGACCAGGTCCCCGGTGAACACCAGGCGTTTGGCGGCGCGCAACCCCACCAGTCGCGGGAGCAACACCGTGCCCCCGGTGTCCGGGATCAAGCCGACGTGGACGAAGGCGGCCCCGAACCGCGCGTCGGTGGCGGCGACAGCGATGTCCGAGACCGCGACGAGGGACAGGCCCGCGCCGACGGCATCCCCGTGGACGCGGGCGAGGACCGGCACCGGACACTCCAGGACCGACTCGGCGAGCCGACCGAAGGTCGCTCGGATGCGGTCGTATCCCTCGGCGGCGGTCTCCTCACGGGCGGCCATCGCCTCGATGTCCCCGCCCGCGCTGAACGCGGGTCCCTCCCCCGCGAGGACGACGGCGTCGTGGGTGTCGACGGCGACCGCATCGACGGTGTCGGCGAGGTCCGCGGCGATGTCGGGCGTGAGGGCGTTCCGGGCGTCGGGCCGGTCGAACGTGACGGTGCGGACACCGTCGTCGTCAGAGACGTGCACGGGCAGGCGTCGCGGGGACACACCTTTAATGACCGGTCGGGTGCGGTGTCCCCCATGGACATCGAAGCCTTCTTCGAGGAGATGCCGTTCGCCGCCCTCGTCGGCGTCGAGATCACCAGCGTCGAGGAGGGTCGGGCAACCGGCACGGTCGAGATGCGGGAGGAACTGTCCTGGAACGCCGACCGGCTCGTCGCCCACGGCGGGGTGACGTTCACGCTCGCGGACACCGTCGGCGGTGCGGCACTGGTCTCCACGGTCGACCAACCGGTCCCCACCATCGACATGCGCATCGACTACCTCGAGGCCGGGACCGGAGACCTCTACGCGGAGGCGGAGGTCGTCCGTGTCGGCGGTGACGTCGGCACCGTCGACGTATTTGTGACCGACGCCGAGGACACCCCGGTCGCGGACGTCCGCGGCGTCTACAAGACGGGCTGACTCGACGAGCACCGGCGTCACCCCAGACCCCCGCTGTGGGTGTTCTGGGGCGTGTCTGGGGTTTTCTTCTCGTCCCCCGGCGTGCTGCCCTCGCCTGCGGTCCCTGGACCTACTTGGTTCTTGGCCCGTTCGGCGCTACCCTCTCGATCCTGGGGTCTGTCCCAACTAGCCGGCTCACAGGAGTTGTTCGACGAGCCGGCGTTCGCCCCGTCGCACCCGCTCGAGGAACGCGGTTTTCCCGATACCGAGCTCGGCCGCGACCTCGGCGGCCGTGGTCTCCCGTGGGACCGCGAAGTACCCCATGCTGTGGGCGGTGTGCAACGCCTCGCGCTGCTTGTCGGTGAGGTCCAACACCCGCCCGACAGGCCCTGTGGCGTCCGGGCCGAGCGGGTTCACCCGCTCGAGGCTGACCCCGACGGTCTCGGCCGCCCGGTCGACGATCCCCTCGAGGACCTCCCGACCGACGACCGCCCCGGTGAACACCGTGTCGTCGCCGTGGTACCGCAATGACGCCGCCAGGAACCCTCCGGACACGAGGTCGTGGACGACACAGGGATCCGTCGAGAGACACCGGTACTGGAACCGGTCGCTACCACGGGCCACGTGGAGGTACCGCACCCGGTCGTCGGCGTCCAGTGTCCGGGCGAGGGCCTCGGTGGCCGGTGCGTCGAAGCGCAACAGCGCGTTCCCGTCGTGGCGCAGCTGTGGTGGGTGGGCGTCGACGGCGACCCCGGTCGTGCGGGTGGCCTCGGCGAGTGGACAGTCGTCGCCTGTCACCCGGATCTCGACGGCGAGGCACTCCTCGATCATCGGGTCACACCACGCCCCCCGGCTTGATAAACACCGTCTATAGACGGGTCAACCGGTATCCGGGTCAGTCCCTAACACGGGACCGACCATGGACCTCGAGGACGTCAAGGACGCGGCCGGCCCACGCGCGTTCAGTCCCAGCGACGACCTCCCCGAACAGTACCGCGAGGCCGCCACCCGCATGATCCAGTTCCACGCCAACAGCGAGATCATGGGCGCCTACCTCGAACGCCCGTTCATCCGGGAGGCCCCCAGCCTCGACCGCAAACTCGCGTTCTCCGCGAAGGTCCAAGACGAGATCGGGCACGGCCAACTCCTCTACCGCGCCGCCGAAACCCTCGGCATCAAGACCCGCGAGGAGATGCTCGAGGAACTCGCCGCCGGCGAGGGGAAGTTCCTGAACTGCTTCCATTATGAACTGGACTCCTGGGCCGAGACCCCGATGATCGCGTTCTTCGTCGACGGCGCCGCCATGCGCCGCCAGGCCACGCTGCGTCGCACCTCCTGGGAGCCCTACGCCCACGCCATGGACAAGGTCTGCTTCGAGGAGGGGATGCACGTCAAACACGGGGAATCGATCATGGCCGAACTCGCCACCGGCTCGAAGGCCGAACAGGAGAAACTCCAGGCCGCCTTCGAGAAGTGGTGGCCCCGCATCATCCAGTTCTTCGGCCCCACCGACGACGAGAGCACCCACCACGACTTCGCCGCCGAGGTCGGGTTGAAGACCAAGAGCAACGACGAGCTCCGGAACGCCTTCCTCAACCAGTACCTCCCGAAAGCCCGACAGTACGGCCTCGAGATCCCCGACGAACCCCGCATCCGGGAGCGCGAGGACGGCACCTACGAGGTCGAGGAAGACGACCTCGACTGGGAGGAGTTCTGGACCATCGCGAAAAACGACTACGCGGGTAGCCACCGCCAGATCGGCGGGCGCCGCCAGGCCCAGGACGCCGTGGACTGGGTGCGAGACGCCATCGACACGGACCACACCGCCGGGACACCGCCACAGGCGGCCGACTGACCATGATCTTCGAGGTCTTCAGACAGGAGCAACCGGGCGAGTACCACACCCACTGCGGCAACGTCCACGCCCCCGACATGGAGATGGCGAAACTGTTCGCCCAGATCCAGCACGGCCGCCGCAAACAGACCAACAGCCTCTGGGTCGTCCCCAAACAGGCGGTCGAGGAGGTCGACACCGACGACGCCACCTTCGGTGGCACCACCGACAAATCCTACCGGTTCGCGACCGCGTACAACGTCGACCCCGCCGCCGAAGAGGTCGCCGAGAGCGAGGACGAGCAACGACAGGCACAGACCCCCGACGGCGGTGACTCCCCATGACCGACCCCGACGACCTCGATCCCCGGGACCGCGAGGCGGTCCGCACCCAGTTGTTCCGGTTGGCCGACGACGAACTCGTCGTCGCCGAACGCTACACCGAATGGCAGGTCCGGGCCCCCACCCTGGAGTCCGACCTCTCGATCTCGAACATCGCCCAGGACGAGTACGGGCACGCGCGCCTCTGGTATGACCTCCTCAAGGACTTCGGCGCCACCGAACCCGACCTCATCTGGGAACGCGACCCCACGGACTTCAACCACGCGACCGTCGTCGAACGCCCCTTCGAGGAGGGGGACTGGGCCGACGCCATCCTCCGGAACTACCTCTACGACGTCGCCGAACAACTGCGGCTCGAGGCCCTCGAAGCCTCCGCGTATCACCCCCTGGCCGACCGGGTGCCGACCGTCCAGGGCGAAGAGGAGTACCACCGCGAGCACGCCCAGTCGTGGCTCGAACGACTGGCCGACGACGACACCGGCCGGGACCGGTTGCAGACCGCCGTCGATGCCAGCTTCCCCGCCGCGATGACGCTGTTCGCCCCGGTCGACCCGGAGATCGAAGCCCGTATCGAGGACCGCGGCTACCGCACCCGATCCCTCGATGCGCTCCGCGAGGACTGGACCTCGATCACCGTCCCGTTCCTCGAATCCCTCGGCCTGACCGTCCCCGAACCCGAACGGCCCGACGCCACCGGCCGGGATGGCTCCCACACGGAGGCCTGGGCGGACCTCCACGCCGAGATGACCAACACCTACCGGGAACTCGGTCGGAGTGCCGCCACCCAGATCATGGAGGACCCACGATGACCACCGACCAACGGCCCGAGGACCCCATCTACTGCACCCACACCGAGTACCGAACGGGCAGTGGCGTCGAGGAGCTGCCCGCCACCGGGGAGGACGCCACCGGGGTCGAAGCCCGCGTCTGGGACGCCCTCTACGGGGTCGAGGACCCGGAGATGCCCGTGAGCATCGTCGATCTCGGCTTGATCTACGGTGTCACCGTCGAGGAGGGGCAGGCCACCGTCTCGATGACCCTGACCTACACGGGGTGTCCGGCGCGGGACCTCCTGCTCGAGGACGTCCAGGACGCCGTGGCGGGCGTGGATGGCATCGATAGGGCGTCCATCGAGTTGGTGTGGAACCCACCGTGGACCGTCGACCTCGTCACCGACGCCGGCCGGGACGCGCTCCGGGAGTGGGGGGTCAGCGTCTGAGATGGTCCGTCCCGACCCCAGCGTCGAGACCAGCGAGGACGACACGCCCGTCGAGTGCCCGTACTGTGGCTCGACCGACACCGTCCGCGAACACCCGAAGGGCCCGAGTCTCTGCCGATCGATGCACTTCTGTAACCGGTGTCAGGAGCCCTTCGAACGGTTCAACTGACTAGACGTGGGGCGCCACCTCCGTCCCTAACCGTTCGATCGCGGTCTGCATCCGATCGGTCCCGATCCCCGGGAAGTACGTGCGGAGGATGACGTGGACGTCGTCGCCGACCGCGTCCCGGTACCGGTCCAGTTCGGCCGCGATCTCGGCGGGTGGCCCGAGCAGGGCTTCCTCGCGCAGCTCGGCGACCCGGTCGGCGGAGAGTTCCGCGACCGGGTCACCCCCGTACCATTCGGCGTACCGCCGCGTGAGGTACTTGTACCCGTCCGCGATCCTGGTCCACGCCGTCTCGGCGTCGTCGGCGACGAACCCGTGGCGTAACACGTACACCTGGAACTCGCCGTCGATCCCCTCCTCGTCCCGGACGGTGTGGATGTCCGCGACGCGGGTGGCGACGTCCTCGACGGACAGCGACGAGGGGGCGACCCACCCGTCCCCGAGGCGGGCGGCACGCCGCACCGCTGGTTTGGCGGCTCCCCCAAGGACGACCGGCGGCGGTGACGTCGGCGTCGGGGTGACCTCGAGGTCCGGTGGCGCGGGGTGGAACTCCGGGTCGTAGTCAAGCGGGCCATCGGTCCAGGCGGCCCGCAGGGTCTTGACTGCGTCAGCGGTGCGGGGCGCCCGCTCCTCCCGTGGGACCCCGAACCCCTCGAACTCCCGGTGTCGGTACCCGATGGCCAGGCCCAGGGTCGCGCGGCCACCGGAGAGCAACGAGAGGGTGGCCCCGTCCTCGGCCAACCGCACCGGATCGTACAGCGGGGCGAGCCCGATACAGGTGCCCACCTCGACGGCCTCGGTCGCCGCGGCGATGGCGCCCAACGTCGGCATCGTCCCCGGGAGGTACCCGCCGTCGGTGAAGTGGTGTTCGGACACCCAGGCACTCGCCAACCCCGCATCGTCGATGGTCTCGGCGAGCTCGAGGATCTCGGCGTAGATCGCCTCGAACGAGCGGTCGTCACCGGGGCGGCGTTGCCCGGTGAAGAGGCCGGTCCCGAGCTTCATGGGTGGTCGACGACGGTGATCTCATCGATCGGCCACTGCGAGAGGACCTCGACGCCGTCCTCGCGGACGACGACCATCTCCTCGACCCGGACCCCCTGCCGGTCGGCCGGGGCCTGGGTCTCGACGGCCATGGTCATCCCCGCCTCGAGTTCGATCGGGTGGTCCTCGGAGACGCCCCGCCAGATCAACGGTTCCTCGTAGAGTTGGAGGCCGAGGCCATGGGCCCAGTGGTTGGTCGGCAGCTCCCAGTGGTCCTCGGCCCCGTAGAACTCGGCGTGCTCGCCGGCGAGGTCCGGGAACGCTCGCGCCACCTCGTCGGTGGTGACCCCCGGCTCGATCCGATCGAGGACATCGTAGAGGGTGTCGACGGCGGTCTCGTAGGCGTCCCGTTGGGCCGGTGTCGGCTCCCCGATGCTGAACGTGCGGTAATAACAGGAGCGATAGCCGAGGTATCCGATGTTGTAGAAGTCCGCATACACCAGGTCGCCCGGCCGGATCAGGCGGTCGGTGGTGTTTGCCTGGTGTTTCGGCCAGGTGTTGGGCCCGGAGGTGAGGTACCCGCCCTGGACCGTGGCGCCGTGCCGGTGACACGCCCGGACGGCCTCCCCCCAGAGTTCGGCCTCGCGGACGCCGGGTTCGAGCCCGTTGGCGATGGCCTGGAACCCGGCCTCACAGACCGCGGCGACCATGCGGAGACACTCGATCTCGTCCCGGGTCTTCACCCGGCGGGCGTCGGCCATCACCCCGCTGGCGACGTCTGGACGGACGTCGACACCCTCGTCCTCCAGGGCGGCCCGTAACCGGGGGTCGGGGGCGTCGATCCCGACGGGGTCGTCGGCGTACCTGTAGTCCTCGAGGGCGTCGACGACGGTCTCGGCCATCTGCTCGATGAGGAACGTCCGGGCCGATCCGCGGCCGGATGCCCGCGGGACGTTGCCCAACCCGGGGCAGGCGTGGCGGATGTCACTCAACCAGGGGCAGTTGTACCGCTGGTTGGCGGCGTGGTCGGCGGTGTCCCAGTGGACGACGCTGCCGTCCGCACACAGCAACGTGTAGTGGTCTGCACCGCTCCCACCCGTCATCGCCAACCCGGTCACGTACCGGATGTTGGGGTCGTCGAGCAACAGCATCGCCCCCAGCTCAGAGTCCCGCAACCGGTCGAGGGCCCGGTCCTTGCGGTCCTCTCGGAGGCGGGCGACGTCGATGCGCTCCTCCCAATCGACCGCCATCGACCCCCGTGTCCCCTCCATGTAGTCGCGGTCGTACATACCGGAGGATGCTGGAGCCGATACAAGAAGGTAGGTCATCCCGACACCAGAGGAGGGGTTTTACGGCGCCTGCCAACCCGCACACCAGTGATGTACAAACATGTCGCCCTCCTCGTGCGGCAACCACACCTGAGCCACGAGGAGTTCGTCACCTACTGGCAGGACAACCACACCCCGATCGCCCGCCAGATCGAGGGCGTCGTCCGGTACCACACCGTCCTCCCCGTCGACCCCGACGCCGCCGAGTTCGACGGCATCGCCGAACTCTACTTCGAGGACCTCGACGCCCTCTACGACGCCCTGGGCAGTCCCGGCTCACGGGACTACGATCCGAGCAAGGAGATGGCCGCTCGCGCTCGGGAGGACGTCGACAACTTCCTCGCCATCGAAGACCGGCCCCGGTTCATCGGCGAGGAGATCGTCGAACGCGACGATACGGACGGCGACACCACCGGCCTGTACAAGCACTCGGCGTTCCTCGTCCGGAAGGACGGCCTCTCCCACGAGGCCTTCCTCGACCACTGGGCGAACACCCACGTCCCCCTCGCACGGAACATCCCCGGCGTGGTCCGGTACACCCGCGTCGTCCCCGCCGACCCCTCGGTCGCGGAGTTCGACGGCGTCGCCGAACTCTACTTCGAGGATATCGGCGCATTGAACGCGGCGTTGGGCCAGAGCGGCAGCCGGGATTACGACCCCGACGACCCGGCTGCCATGGCCGCCCGCGAGGACGTGGACAACTTCCTCTCGCTTGCGGACCGCCCACGGTTCATCGGCCAAGAGACCGTCCAACTCGACGCCACCGGAGGCCACCCGTGACCGACCACGCCACAATGGTCCGGGAGGCGTTCCCGGAACTCGACGCCATCACCGACACGGACCTCGCAGACCGGGTCGTCGAGGCCTGGGTGCTCGGCCTCGAACGTGGTGGATGGCGGGCCATCACGGACATCCCGTACGCCTGGAACATCCACGAGGTCACGAACGTCGAACACGTCCGGGGCACCACCCGCATCGCGGTCGCGGCCGCCACCGAACAACGCGAGTTCCACGGCGCCGACCCCGACATGGACGTCGTCCGGGCGGCCTGTCTGTTACACGATGTCGGCAAATGCTACGAGTACGTCGAGTACGTCGACGAGGACCGGCTCGAGGACTCCGACCCTCGGTACGCCGGCGAGACCATCCCCCACTCCCTGTCGGGGTACGCGTTAGCCCACGAGGTCGGGTGCCCCCAGGCCGTGCAGCGGGCCATCCCCCACTACCTCGGGGAGGTCCCCAGCCGCACGCTCGAGGCCGAACTCCTGAAAAGCGCCAACGAGGCGTCCTCGAACGCCATCACCCAGGCCACGATGGGAATCACCCTCCAGGAGTGGATCGAGGCGTACTCACAGACCAGTTGAGGCTCAGACCGGGTCGAGACCCCCGTCGGCCCGCAACGTGTTCACGTAGTCCCGGAACCCGGTCTCGAGGTCGTAGACGGGTTCGTAGCCGAGGTCCCGCTGTGCCGCGGTCATGTCCAGGCGCTGGGTCCAGGGCAGCTCGCCCTCGTCGCTGACGGTGAGGTCCGCATCGGGCATGATCGATCGCATCGTCTCGACGGCCTCCCGGATCGTCGCCAGCTCCCCTCGGACGTTGTACACCTCCCGTGAGAGATCCGCGCTGGGCGTGAACGCGCCCAACCGGAACGCCTGGGCGATGTCGGCGACGTGTTGCCAGTCGATCTCCTGGTCGCCGTACTCGACACTGAACGACTCCCCGAGCGCGGGTTTCTCGACGATGTTTGCCAGGAACGCCGACCCGCCCGTCTCTCGGTACGGGCCATACGCGACCGTCGGCCGCAACCCGACGAGGGAGAGATCGTACTCCTCGGCGTAGACCCGTGCCTGGTGTTCGTTGTACTCCTTGGTCGCACCGTAGAGGGTGTCCGGATAGACGAGGTCGTCCTCCGTGACCCACCACGCATCACCGTCGTCGTAGTTGGCCGGTGGGGCGTACACGGCCGCACTCGACGCCCAACACACGCGCTCGACCTGGTCGTCCAGGCGGCGAGCGGCCTCGAAGACGTTGTTGGTGCCGCCGATGTTCACCTGGTAGGCGGCGCGTGGGTCCTCCCGGGCGGCGTTGGTCAACAACGCGGCGAGGTGGACGACGTGGGTCGCCTCGGTATCGGCGATCGCCTGGGTGACGGCATCGCTCTCCGTGACGTCGCCCTCCCGCAGTGTGACGTCCGCTGCCACGCCTAACGCGTCGAGGATGCGGGTGTCGGTGGAGAGATCGTAGACGACGACGTCGTGGCCGTGGTCACAGAGGTCCTTGGCGACATACGACCCCACGAACCCGGTACCACCCGTCACGAAGACACGTGCCATACGCCGGCCCTCGGCACCGACCCAGAAAAGGGTGGGTGCCCCTCACTCGTGGAGGCCACCAACCGACTCGTAGAACGAGGACCCGAGCTGGTCGGCCATCGCCTCGTCGCGGTCGATGCGGACATCGATGACCGTCGGGCGGTCGTTGGCCACCCCGGTCTCGAGGGCCGGTCTGAGGTCATCGGGGGTGTGGACGCGGATGCCGTCGGCGCCGAAGGCCTCAGCGATCGCGACGAAATCGGTGTCGACGAACTCAGCGCCGGCGACGTCCCCCATCTGGCGCACCATCCCGAGACTCGTGTCGTTGAGCACCACCACCGTGGGGGCGACCCCGTGCTCGACGGCGGTCTCGACGCTGTTCATCGAGAGACTGAAGCCGCCGTCACCCGCGACCGCGATCACGTCCTTGTCCGTCGCCAGGGCCGCACTCACCCCGGCCGGGACCGCCCACCCCATGCCTCCGACCCCGCCGCTCCCGAAGTACGTACCCACCGCCGGGGCCTGGAGGTAATGCAACAACCAGAACCGGTTGTTGCCCGAATCCGCCGTGACGATGGTGTCTGCGTCGACGACGTCTGCAACTGCAGCGACGGCCCGCTGGGGTTTGATCGGTGTCGAGTCGGCTGTACACGCCGGGGCGGTGAAGTCCGCCCTGGCCGTCCTCGCCCGGTCACGGGCCCAGTCGTTGCCGCCGGCATGGTCTGGCGCGGTCTCACCGAGGGTGCGGAGGGTGTGGCCGGCGTCACCGACGAGGCCGATGTCGGCGGGGTAGACCCACCCCGTGTTCCGTGGGTCGAGGTCGGCGTGGATGATCGTCTGGTCGTCGGGCCGGATGAACGACGGCGCCCCCCAGTTGGTGTCCATCGGGTTCAGCCGACACCCCACGACGAGGAGGGTGTCGGCCTCGCTGACGACCTGGTTTGCCCCCTCGTGGCCGAACGCGCCGATGACGCCGGCGGCCAACCCGTGGGTTTCGGGGATCGTCGATTTCCCGAGGTAGGAGGTGGCAACAACCGCATCGTAGGTCTCCGCGACGGTCTGCAGGGCGGTGTAGGCGTCCGGCGGATCGGTCGTGTCCCGGAAGCCCGCGCTTGCAGCGCGGGCGCTCGCGTGGACGCCGTTCCCCGCGACGATCACCGGACGGTCCGCGTCGGCGAGGGCCGATCCCGCGGCGGCGACGTCGGCGGCCGTGGGGGTGCTCGCCCAACTCCGGACCTGGTCCCGGCTCTCCCAGATGGGTGGCACCGGGTCCTCGGGGACGGGGTCGGTGACGGCCTCGCCATCGAGGACGACGGCCGTCGGTCCGGGTCGCCCGGCGGTGGCGTGTTTGATCGCCAACTGGAGGGTCCGAACCGTCTCGGCGGGCCGGCGTGGCTCCCAGTGTTCTTTCGTGATCCCGTCCAAAATCGACGGCAGGTCGAGGCCACCGTAGTCCCCTCGTGCCGCCTGGTAGGGGGCCAGGGTCGCGTACTCGCCGCGTTCGCTGGCCTCGGTGATCGCGACGAGTGGCGAGGAGCCCAGTCGTGCCTCCATCTGGCCGAACGCGCCGAGACTCCCGATCCAGGGCCCCTGTCCGAGGAGGACGCCGGGTTCCCCGGTGAGACGGCCGTGGGCTTCGGCCATGACGCTTGCCTCCCGCTCGTCGCGGCCCCGCACCACCTCGATGTCCGAGGCTTGGAGGTGTTCGAGCAACTCGATCACGCGCCCGCCCGGGAACCCGTACACCCGGTCGATCTCGATGGCCTCCAGCACCGCCACCAGGCGTTCGGCGGTCGTCGTCATGTCCAGGGCACCGAGCGGGCGGTGAGTTCCCCGGCGATCGAGCGCTCCATCGCCGCCTCGACGTCGCCGACGTTCGCCAACGCCCACATCAGTTTCACGTACGCGGTTCCCGGGAGGGTGTCACCCGCCTCGACGACGCCGGCGTCCAGGAGGTCCCGGCCGGTGTCATACACCCGGTCACAGACCCGGCCCTCGATGCACTGACTCGTCATCACGACCGTCGTCCCCGCCGCGACCCGGTCGGCGAGCGCCGGGATCAGGTCCGTGTGGACGTGGCCCAGTCCCGTCCCCTCGACGACGATGCCCGCCACGTCCTCATCGATGGCCGACGCGTCCATCCCTGGCACGTATTTCAGCAGTTGGACGTCGGTCTCCATCGCCGGATCGAGGTCGAGCGCCCGACTCCCGCGTTCGGTGTACGCCCGCCGGAACGTGACCGCGTCCGCCTCGTCGTCGGCGACCGCCTGGTAGTCGACGCTGCCCACGGGTTCCTGGCCGACGGTCTCGAAGGCGTCTCGTCGGGACGTGTGGTTCTTCCGCACCCGCGTCCCGCGGTGGAGTGCACACACGTCGTCGCTTTCCGTGGCATGCATGCACACGAGGACCTCCGCACAGTCGGCTTTCGCCGCCTCGACGGCACACACCGCGTTCATCACGTTATCGGAGGACGGGCGATCGGCCGACCGTTGACTCCCCGTGAAGACGATCGGGACCGGCGTCTCCAGCATGAACGACAGCGCCGCCGCCGAGTACTGCATCGTATCGGTGCCGTGCATCACCACGACGCCGTCGACGCCGGCCTCGACCTCCTCGTGGACGGCGCGAGCCAACGCCTGCCAGTCCTCGGGCTGCATGTTCTCCGAGAGCTTGTTCGCGACCACGCGACCCCGGTAGTTCGCGCGTCCCGCCAGGTCCGGCACCGCCCGCAACACGTCCTCGGCATCGAACCGGGCGGTGACCGCCCCGGTCCGGTAGTCGACGGTCGAGGCGATCGTGCCGCCGGTCGTCACCAACGCGATCGTCGGGAGGTCCGGGTCGACCGTGATGGCGGAACTCTCGGCCCCGGCCTGGGGGGCCTCGACGTCGACGACGTCGGACTCCAGGACCTCGACCGTCGCGTCCGCCCGGTCGATGCCGACGTTGTAGCCACCCGACCGTTTCACGACGATGGTCTCCGGGGTGGAGGATGGCAGGACCACGCCTTCGTACTCGGTGCCACCGCCTTCGACTCG
Source organism: Halobacteriaceae archaeon (assembly GCA_042216925.1). Taxonomy (GTDB): domain Archaea; phylum Halobacteriota; class Halobacteria; order Halobacteriales; family Halobacteriaceae; genus JBDGTJ01. Next base: position 8,642 of record JBDGTJ010000055.1, on the reverse strand, counting down.
GACGCGGTCCCCAGGGTTCATGCGAGACGGATTCCGCGGCGCCGGACTTGAAAGCTCTCACTTGCCGGCTGCCGGTTCGCAGAGGTTTAAGCCACAGCCCCCGCCTGACCACGATAATGCCCGACCCGCCCGAGACACAGCGACGCCCCGTGACCGAGACCCTCCACGGCGTCGAGATCACCGATCCCTACCGCTGGCTCGAAGACGGTGACGACCCCGCGGTCCAGGACTGGATCGACGACCAGAACGCCTACGCCGACCAGTTCCTCGAGTCCGCGACCGCCGAAGCGCTGGAACCACGATTCGACGACCTGGCCCGGGTCACGGACTACGGCGGCATCGACCCGAGTGGGGGACGGTACTTCCAGCAGGTCGAAGCCCCCGACGAGGACCAACCCGTCCTCTACGTCCGGGACACCGTCGATGCCGACCCCCGGCCACTCGTCGATCCCAACCGCTTCGAGGGCGAGAATCCGTCGATGGACTGGTACGCCGTCGCCCCCGATGGGGACCGCCTCGCATACGGGTACGCCGAGGGCGGCGACGAACAGTACGACATCCGCGTCCTCGACGTCGACACCGGCACCGTCGAGGAGACCGTCCCCGGGACTGGCCGCACCAACCAGTTCGGCTTGGCATGGGTCCCCGATGGGTTCTACTACGTCCGCACCGGCGGTCCCGGCGGCGGCGACCAACTCGATAAGGCCCTCTACTTCCACGAGTCAGGGACCGACCCCGACACCGACACGGAGATCACCGACGCCTTCGACGAACACGCCTGGATCGGGGTCGACGCCGACGAGGACACCGGCACCGTCCTCGTCACGGTGATGTACGGCACCACCCACGCCGAACTCTATCGATTGGTCCCCGAGGCAGAGGACCCGCTCCACCCGTTACTCACCGGATACGACGCCACCTTCGCCCCCGAGATCCACGACGGCACCGTCTACATCCAGACCAACTACGACGCCCCGAACTCCCGGCTCCTGGCAACCCCCGTTGAGGCCGTCACCACCGGGGATCCGCTCGACCCCGATGCTCTCACCGAGGTCCTTCCCGAGGACGACGCGGTCTTGCAGTCGGTCGCCTTCGGGGACGACCGACTGGCCGCTCACCGATTGCGGGACGCCAGTTCCGAACTCACGATCTACGACCTGGACGGCACCGAACACGCGAGCATCGACCTCCCCCAGTACTGCACGGTCGCCGCCCTCAGCGGCACCGACAACGCCCGCGAGTGGTTTTTCACCGTTCAGACGTTCACCGACCCCGCCACCGTCTGCCGATACACGCCGACCGAGGGTCGTACCGACCTCGACAGCGCCGACGTCACGGTCGAGGTCGACCTCACCGTCACCCGCCGCTTCGTCGAATCGACCGATGGAACCGAGGTCCCCGCGTTCCTCGTCCACCGAAGCGACCTCGACCGGGACGGTGACAACCCGACGATCGTCTACGGGTACGGCGGCTTCCGCATCAGCCAGACGCCGGGTTTCGACCGGTTCCGCGCTCCCTTCCTTGAGGCCGGCGGGATCTGGGTGCAGACCTGTCTCCGCGGCGGCACCGAATACGGCGAACCCTGGCACGAGGCCGGGATGCTCGCCAACAAGCAACAGGTGTTCGACGACTTCATCGCGGTCGCCGAAGATCTCGTCGACGCGGACTACACCAGTCCGGACCGTCTCGCCGCTTACGGCGGCTCCAACGGCGGCCTCCTCGTCGGCGCCGCCATCACCCAACGACCGGACCTGTGGCGGGCCGCCTTCTGTTCGGTGCCGCTGTTGGACATGCTGCGATTCCACGAGTTCCTGCTCGGCGAATCCTGGACCGTCGAGTACGGCTCCCCCGAAGACCCGGACGCGTTCGAGTGGTTGCACGCCTACTCCCCGTATCACAACGCCCCCGAGACCGGCTACCCCGCCACCCTGTTCAAGACCGCACTCGGGGACACCCGCGTCCACCCCGCCCACGCCCGGAAGATGACCGCGTTACTCCAGGAACGAAACACCGGTCCACACCCGGTGATCCTCCGCACGGAGACCGGGACCGGTCACGGCGTCGGCAAACCCACGTCGATGATCGTCCGCGAACAGGCCGAACAGTGGGGGTTCCTCTTCGAGGAGCTCGGCCTCGACGCGTCGGCCTGACAGCTCACCCGGGTTGTCGGAGCTGCCACCCGTCGGGGGTTTTTTCGACGAGATCCTGGTCGGCAAGCGAGGACAACGCCCCGCGCACGACCTCCGACGGGACCTCCAAGGACTCCGCGACCTCCCCGACGTCCCGACGGTTCCCCGCCAGTTCCACGAGCAACTCCGTGAACACCCGTTCGACCTCCTCGTCACCGTCGACAGCCTCCCCCAACCGATCCTGGCGGTCGGCGATCCGGCCCTGCACCCACCGTTGGGCGAGGGACAACTCCCGCTCTAACTCCCGGAGGTCCGCGATCTCGTCGGCGATGTCGATCACGTCCTCCCGTGGGGTGTCCCGGGACCGGACGTCCACGGAGAGATGGGAACACCGACCGAGGTCGAGGTCCGAACTCGCCGGGTAGGCGCTCTTGGTGCCGAACCCGTACGGCGAGACGTTGACCTCCAACCGGACGTTCCGCGCGATCCGGAAGTACTTCCGCCGCCGTTCGTCGACGGAGCTCTCGACGAGGCCCGCCTCCTCGAGGCGGCGGAGGTGGTCGATCACCGCCTTCGGACTGATCCCGAGGTACTCGCCGATCTCGGTGACATAACAGGGTTTGTTCGCGAGAAGCCGGAGGATCCGCCGCCGGTTCTCGTTCCCGAGGAGATCGAGCAGCGACCCGGAATCCATTAGGTGACGGTTGGGGTTACGAGCGGAAAAGCGTGTCTCCCCCGCGAACCGAGGATGTCTGACGTGTGTCCGGCGATTTGATCGGCGGAATTGCGCGTCGGGATAACCGTTCCGGGGAAACCTTATCCCCTACCATGCCTGAGAATGACTACCATGTTCGAGCCGTTCTCCGACGGCTACTATCTGGGTCGGATGTACGTCGAACCCACCACGGGCGACCAGACGGTGATGCACCGGGACCAGCACGAACGGGTGAACCGGCAACTCTACGCCGACGGCGAGGGCATCGAACGACTGGACGCCCCGCTGGTCGTGAAACTCGACTCCACCCATCTCGCCGTCCACGGCGCCGATGACGTCCCCAGTGACACCCTCGTCGTCCCCGAGACGATCCTCGCCGACCTCGGTGTGGACACCCTCCCCAGCCTCGAAGAGGTGCTGTTGGCGAAAGCCGACCGCGCCGCCCAACTCCTGCGATACGCCGGAACTTAGAGCCCCCGCGGTCATGGCCGTGGTATGCTCGATGCGTTGCTCGGCCGCAAGGAACTCAAAGAGCAGATCGCCGAGCTCCAGGCCGAACGGGACTCCCTCGAGGAGCAACTCGCCGCCGAACAACGCCGGCGGCGTGACGCCGTCAGTGACCGGCAGGACGCCGAAGAACGCGTGAATCGACTCGAGGATCGGATCGCCGAACTCCAAGACCGGGTCGACCGACTCGACACCGACGACGACACCACCCTTCCCTCGGGCACCAGCGAGCCGCTGCGGGGGACGCGGCTCACAACCGTCCTCGACCGCCTGGAGAGCGTCGACGCACCACCCGAGGGCGCGATCACCGCGGCACTCACCGACACCGTCCCCGCCCCGATTGAGGACGTCCTGGGAGATCGAACTCCTCTCCTCGCCCGGAGCGCACCCTGTCTCGCCTGCATCGACGACGCCGGGCTCGTCCGGGTCGCCCTCGAACCCCCGGTACAACCCCCGGATTTCTGCGAGCGTGGCGCCGGCTTCGCCCTCGACCGGTCGTGGTTCGAACCCACCGACCGCTTCGGGCTGGCCCTCGTCCGATCGGACGTCTTCGCCGTCGGCGTCTACGAGGGCCGTGACCGCGTGGACGTCCGTGGCTTCCAGACCGACGTCAAGAGCAACCACTCGAAAGGCGGGTTCTCCCAGGGGCGATTCGAACGCATCCGCGAGGGCCAGATCGCCGACCACCTCGACCGCGCCCACGACGCCATCGACGAGGTCGACGTCGACCGCCTCTTCGTCGTCGGCACCGCCGAGCACCTCGAGGAGTTCGCGGACCGCGCCACCGCCACCGCCGCCGTCGACGCCACCGGCGACCCGGAAGCCGCCCTCGAGGACGCATTCCAGGCCTACTGGACGACACGGCTCACCCCGCTCTGAACCGGCGAACGCACACGGTGGGCCGAGAGTATTTCACCGGGCGCCCCCACCGGCCCGCCATGCGCGTGGCGCTACTCGCCCACGAGAAGTTCCCCGACAGCGCCAAGACCGCGGTCGGCATCCTCAGGTACGCGGACCACGACGTCGTCGCCGTCCTCGACCGCGACCACGCCGGGGACCGGGTCGCCGACCACCTGCCCGACGTCCAGGACGCCCCGATCGTCGCGGGCATGGACGCCGTCACCACAGCAGTCGACGCGCTCATCATCGGCATCGCACCGATCGGTGGCGGGTTCGAGGAGTCCTGGCGACCTGACGTCCGCACCGCCATCGAGCGCGGGTGTGACGTCATCGCCGGCCTCCATTACTTCCTCGAAGACGACGAGGAGTTCGCCGCCCTCGCCGCCGACCACGACGTCGAGCTCTGGGACGTACGCCGTCCCCCACCTGACCTCACCGTCAGCGACGGCGTCGCCGACGAGGTCGCCGCCGACATCGTCCTCACCGTCGGCACCGACTGCTCGGTCGGGAAGATGACTACCACCGTCGAACTGCGGGACGGTGCGCGTGAGGCCGGGATCGACGCCGGATTCATCCCCACCGGCCAGACCGGGATCATGATCGACGGGTGGGGGATCGCCGTCGACCGCGTCGTCAGTGACTTCACCGCCGGCGCCGTCGAAGACATGATCGTAGAGCGGGGCGACGACTACGACGTCCTCTTCGTCGAGGGGCAGGGCAGCATCGTCCACCCCGCCTATTCCGCGGTCACCTGTGGCATCCTCCACGGCGCCATGCCCGACGCGTTGATCCTCTGTCACACCGCCGGCCGCGAGACCGTCCACGGCTACGACCAGGCGCTGCCCCCCGCCTCGACCTACGTCGACCTCTACGAGTCACTGGCCGCCCCCGTCCACGACACCACCGTCGTCGGCGGCGCGCTGAACACCGCCAGCCTCCAGGCAGACGCCGCCGCGACCGACGCCATCGAGGAGTACGCCGCCGCCATCGACGCCCCCGCCACCGACCCGGTCCGGTTCGGCGTCGACCCACTCCTGGAGGCACTTCCATGAGCCTGACCACCAGCTTCGAGACCCTGGAACTGCCACTCGATCGACCGTTCACCATCTCCCGGGGCACCACCGACACCACCGAGAACGTCGTCGTCGAGATCACCGACGACGGCGGCACCACCGGCGTCGGGGCCGCCGCCCCATCCCGGCACTACGGTGAGACAGCCGCCACCGTCACCGCCGTCCTCCCCGACCTCCTCGAGGCCGTCGAACGCATCGGCGACCCCCACGCAATCACCGAGATCAAGGCGGCGTGTCGCTCCGTCGTCGACCGGAACCCGGCCGCCCGCGCCGCGGTCTCGATCGCCGTCCACGACCTCGCCGCCAAACGCGTCGGCCTCCCACTCTACCGGTTCTGGGGATTGGACCCAACGGACAGTGTCGAGACCTCCTTCTCCCTGGGGATCGACGACCCCGATACCGTTCGTGAGAAGGCCGCCGACGCCGTCGCCGCCGGCCACGACGTCCTGAAACTCAAACTCGGCACCGACCACGACCGCGCCCTCGTCGAGGCCGTCCGCGAGGCCGCCCCCGACGCCCGTCTTCGGGTCGACGCCAACGAAGCCTGGACCCCACACGAGACCGTCGAGAACGCCGCGTTCCTCGCCGACCACGACGTCGAATTCATCGAACAACCCGTCCCCGCCGACGACCCCGACGGTCTCGCCTACGCCCACGACCACGCCGCACTCCCCATCGCCGCCGACGAATCACTCGAGACCGCCGCCGACGTCCGGGACATCGCCGACCGCGTCGACATCGCGAACCTGAAACTCATGAAATGCGGGAGCCTCACCGAGGCCCGCCGCATCATCGCCGCCGCCGACGCCGCCGGCCTCGAGATCATGTGTGGCTGCATGGTCGAGACCAACGCCGCCATCGCCGCCGCCAGCCACCTCGCGCCCTTGTTGGACTACGCCGACCTCGACGGGTCCCTATTGCTCGCCGAGGACCCCTACGCTGGGGTGCCCCTCGACGACGGGTACATCGATCTGACCGCCCTCGACCGACCGGGCACCGGCGCCCACCGACCCTAGGTTAGCCGCCCTGCTCCCACTCCAGTTCCTCCGAGCGATCGGTCTCCCGCAGGATGAACGGCCCGATCGACAGCGTCCGCTTGGCCACCGTCGCGATCCGCAGCACGGTCGCTCCCAACACCAGGAACGGCCACACCGCCACCGTCACCATCGCCGCCACAACGATGACGAGACTCTCCACGCCGAACACCGTCCCCTGGATCGTCGCGAGGCCCTGGGCGTACAACACCCCACTCGTCGTCACCACGAGTGCCGGCACCGCAGCGTACAGCATCGCCCGGGAGAGGTTGATGAGCTCCCACTGGAAGTACAGCGTCTTCACGTGCTCCCGGGCCGGACCGAAGAACTGCAACGCGTCCAAGAGGTCGTCCAGGGCGGTCACGGCCGACTCGTCGAGGGCATCACCGTGCTCACGCCGGAGGCGGCGTCCCTCGTAGATCTTCCAGGAGTAGTTGTAATCCAGGGCCGCCTGCAACGCCGCGAACGTCCCGAACTGGGCGTCGCCCAACCGGTCTGAGACCGCCGCCGCGTTCCCGGTGACACTGTCGACGTAGGTCCGGACCCGGTCGGCGACCGACTCGGGGGCGTCCTCGACGGCCTCCCCGAACGCTTCGGCTCGGTGATGGGTCAGATCCACGATCGCCTGCAGGAACGACGCCGGGTCCGGTGGTGCCGCGGGGAGGTCGGCGGCCTCGGCGACGTCCTCGCGAAACGTGACCGCGCCGGCCATCCGTTCGCGTTGGTCGCCGACCGCTCCCAACTCCTGGGACAACACCACCTGATTGATCGAGACCACGAGCGTGACCCCGGTGATGATCGCCGTCAACAACGCCTGGAACACCGTTTCCAGTGGGTCGCCAGCGGCGAGCCCGGCCCGCAACGCCGCCGGTGCCACGGCACCGGCGAGGACGATCGCAGCGAACACCCCCACGACGAGGATCATCGTCACCGTGTTCCGGTTCCCGCCGAGCAACAACCACCACCGGACGCGACTCCCGGGGACCCGGTCCCGCATCGTGTCCCGTGGCTCCGCTTCGTCTGACACGACCCTGTTTTCGGCCCCCACCCCGTTAATCCCCGCGGCCACGCGGCCAGATCAGGCTCCTTCGTCGTCTGGGTCCAGGATCTCAGCTTGGGCGTGGCTCCCGGTCGGTGCCCGGGCGAATAGATCCTGGTCGCAGAACGCCTGCTCGGGGACACTATCCTCGCTCCCTTCAGGTGGTGTCGTTGAGTGGGGATGGCGAGTGCCGTCCACGCCTTCGATCCACGCCCGTAGGAGGCCGATCCACGCTGTCGCCCGGGTCCTCGATCCGGCCGACGACGGCGGACAGTGTCCCGAACCGCAGTTTCGGACCCGGGGAACGACCCCAGTCGCTCTCCTCGGCGCGACAGCGCTGACACCGGCGGGGTGGCACAGGTGCTAAACACCCCCATTGCCTCAAGGGACGTATGACGACCGAGACCGTACCGATCCCCGGCGGTCGCGAGGTCGTGGCGACCCACGCGTCCCCCGAGGACGCCACCGCCTGCGTGGTGGCGTGTCCACCTCACCCGGAGTTCGGCGGTCACCGGGGGGATCCCAGGCTCCGCGCGGTGACCGACGCCCTCCAGGACGATGGCATCGCAACGCTCCGGTTCGACTACGGGGCATGGGACGAGGGTCGCGGCGAACGCGCCGACGCCCGCAACGCCCTCCGGTGGGCGACCGACCGCTACGACCACGTCGGGTGTTTCGGGTACAGCTTCGGTGGCGCTATCGCCGTACTCGCCGCCGCAGACGCGGACCCGGAACCGGATGCAGTGTCGGTCCTGGCACCGACCGCCCACCTCAGCACCGACCTCGACGCCACCACGTCTCTCGAGGCCGTGACCTGCCCCGTCCAGGTCGTCGTCGGCACCCGGGACGAAACCGCCGACTGGCGACCGGTCGCCCACCGGGCGCGGGACCTGGGTCACGAGGTCGTCGAACTCGAGGCCGATCATCACTTCGTCGGCCAACACGACCGCATCACCGAGGCGGTCGTCCCGTTCCTGAGCACCCACCTCATCTAACGGTCGGGTCGAAACGGTTTTTGCGTGGACTCCCCCACGGTCAGTATGCCGACGGAGACCGGGTACGACCCCTCGAAGGGGAACAAGTTCATTTTCGTCACGGGGGGTGTGATGTCGGGGCTCGGCAAGGGCATCACCGCGGCCAGCATCGGACGGTTGCTCGCCAACGCCGGGTTCGACGTCACGGCGGTGAAGGTCGACCCCTACCTCAACGTCGACGCCGGGACGATGAACCCCTACCAGCACGGCG
>JBDGTJ010000048.1:0-38098 GCA_042216925.1 Halobacteriaceae archaeon | reverse complement strand
TTCTTGTCGGTTCCCACGATCCAGGAACGCCGGCCTACGAGGGGCGGTCTCGGGCCTTCCCATCGGGTGGGAATCTGGACCGGTGATTATCCCCCTGGCCGTTCAAGGAATGACGTACAGGGCCGGCGCTACCAATGAGAAACAACCACCCGATGGACGACGGCGACGGCGACCTCGCGAACCACCACGACACCGCAGACGAACCGGTGGGACTCGCCGCAGAAATCGTCGTGGCCCGCCATGGCCCCGCTGAGTGCACGTTGTTTCCCCCGGACGCGACCGATCTCGAATTGATGACCCATTGGATCACTGCCCGGGAAGGATCCTTTGCCAGTCTCGAGGACATGCGGTAAGCGACGATACCACATCGTGTTCTCAGTTGATGGGAGTCCTACTCACTCTATTTCACCGTCGACAGCGTACTCCCTGGTGACCATGCCAGTGAAGACACTCGCCGTCGATCCCGTCACGACCCAGCCCGACGCTTCGGTCCGTGACCTCGCCCGCATGCTCCGGGACGAGGACCTGGGCGACCTCATCGTTGTCGAGGACAACAAACCGATTGGTATCGTCACCGACCGCGACGTCGCCCTCGCCGTGGCCGATCACGACGACCTCGAGTCGCTCAGCGTCGCCGATATCATGACCCGAGATCCGATAACCGTCCACGAGGACGCCACAGCCGTCGACCTCCCCGCCGCGATGGCAAAGGGCCACGTCCGCCGGATCCCGGTCGTCGACGACGACGGCAATCTCGTTGGCATCGCTACCCTCGACGATGTCGTCGCGACGGTCGGCGAAATGATGAAAGACGTCGCGACGGTCATCGAATGGCAGTCTCGGGACTACCGCAAGGACGTCCAGCCCGCCTGAACAACACCGGTTGTTAGCGCACGGTCAGCACCGGCACCTCGCTGGTCCGGACCGTCCGCTCCGTGACACTCCCGATAAGATACCGGTCCAGTCCGGTGCGGCCGTGGGTCCCCATCGCCACGAAGTCGATGTCCCGGTCGGTGACATAGGACCGGATCGAGCGGTAGGGCGTCCCCTGACTGATCTCGGTGACGACATCGACTCCGCGGTCCTCACACCGTGTGGCGACCGCTTCGACCGCCGCCTCGGCCTGGTCCTCGAAGGCCTCGACGACGTCCGGGAGCACCGGCCCCACATCGGCGGCCCCAGCCAGCCCCGCGACGTTGATGACCGTGAGTGCGTGCACGGTCGCGTCGAAGCGCTCTGCGATCGCGACGCCGTGCTCGATCGCGACCGTCGCCGCCTCGCTCCCGTCGGTCGGGACTAACACCCGGTCGTACCCCGCGCTGTCCTCGGGTTCGACGCGGCTCGTCAGGACCGGGACGTCGCTCGTGCGGACGACGCGTTCTGTGACACTTCCCAGCAACAGGCGGTCGAGGCCCGTGCGGCCGTGGGTGCCCATCGAGATGAGGTCGACACCGGCATCGGCGGCGTATTCCCGGATCGTCGCGGCCGGGGCACCCGTCAGTACGGCCGTCTCGTAGGGGACGCCGGTGTCGGCGACCAGCTCTGCGAGGCTGTCGACGGCGGCCTGCGCGCGCTCCTCGAACCCGGTGTGGACCACGCTGATGTCGGGGTCGGTCGCCTCGGGGTCGGGGCTGACCGATCGGTCGTCGACGACGCTGAGGAGACGTACCTCGCTGTCGAAGGCCGCTGCCAGCGTGATGGCGTGCCGCGCCGCGACTTCGGCCCCGGCACTCCCATCGGTCGGCACCAGAATCAGATCGTACATCCGTGACTCACCCCGGAGTTCGCCCCGCCCATCCATAAGGACCGGTTCCCGGGGGTCACGGTTCGTGGGACTCGTCGAGCTGGGCTCCGGTGGCGCGGGCGACCGCGATGAGCAAGCCCAACCCCCGTTGGACGTCGGGATCCCGCGTGGCCTTCAACAGGCCAAGCGCACCGACCCGATCGGGCGGTGACTCGACGCTGCCGGCCTCACCGACCGCCCGCAACAGCATCTCCAGTCCCTGGACCGTCTCCGGGTCGCTGGCGGTGTCGACCAGCTCGCCGACCCGGCTCCCGCGGCGGGAGAGCGTCGTCACCATCTCGTCGTCCAACGCCGCGGTGCCCAACTCCAGGACGTCGAGCAGTTCGTTGACGGCGTCCAACCGCTCGATGAGCGTCGCCACGGCCGCCGGGTTCTCCTCGATGGCGTCAACCACGGCCTCGTCGAGGTCGGCCATCCTCAGAGCACCCCCTTGGCGGTGAGCCAGTACGACTCGTTGTACCCGAGTTTACTCCAGTGGAGGGTCCGGCTCGGGGTGGGCACCGTCGGTTCGTCACCGTACGAGAACTCCAGGAACGTGGCCCGGTCCATGCCGGCTTCGATGAAACAGATGGTCTTCCCATCGTATCGTGCGGTCGGGTGGTGGCCACGGACAACGCTGGCGAGTCGCTGGGCGAGGACGCCGGCCTGGTAGTGGGCGACACTCCCCGCCTTCGAGGTCGGGACGTCGGCCGCATCGCCGATGGCATAGACGTTGTCGTGGTCATCGGCCGCCAACGTGTGATTGTCCACGGGCACCCAGCCGTCCTCGCCCAGTCCGGCGTCGGCGATCAAGGGCGAGCCAGTGTGTGGGGGAATCCCGACCAGGAGGTCGTACTCGAGGCGCTCACCTTCCATGGTCTCGAGGGCGCCTGCCTCGGCGTCGACGCGTTCCGGGTTGACGAACGTCGCGAGTTCGATGTCACGGTCCTCGAACTCCTCGGTCGCCCACTCGGCGACCGATTCGATCCCGTGGGCCCGTTGAATCGGGTACGTGTACGTGATCTCGATGTCCTCGCGGAGGCCACGCTGCCGGAACCAGTCGTCAGCCATCAACACGAACTCCACGGGGGCTGCCGGACACATGTGGGGGACCCCGATCACCGAGAGGACGAGTCGTCCCTCGGTGAATGTCGCGAGGGCGTCCCGGAGGGATTCGGCACCGTCCGCGCCGTAGAAGTGATGGGCGCCCTCCTGGAAGCCCGGCACCTCGTCGGGGGCCAGCGTCGCACCGGTCGCCAGCACGAGGTGGTCGTACTCCCGGGTGTTGCCACCCGCGAACGAGAGGCGTTGGGCCTCGGTGTCGACGTCGGTGACACGGTCGATCGTGAGTTCGACGCGGTCGTCGACCAGCTCCCGGAGCGGTCGCACCCCGTCGGCGACCTCGCGTTGCCCGAAGGCGACGTACAGGAACCCGGGCTTGTAGACGTGATCTGGCGTGTCGTTGACCAGTGTGATAGCCACCTCACCCGCGCCGATTTCGCGGTCGAGGTGGTCGGCCAACCGATTCGCGAGGACGGTGCCACCGGTCCCACCGCCGACGATGACGATTTCTTCGGTCATCTCAGGTGGTCTTGACGAAGATACTCCAGTAGTCATCGTGTTCGACGATGCCCAGGAGTTCGTGGTCGGCCTTCTCCACCCACTCGGGGACGTCGTGACTCGAGGAGGAGTCGGAGGTCTGGAGTTCGAAGACGGTGCCTGGATCGGCCTGTTTGACCTTCCCGATGAGGTCCATCAGCGGGCCGGGACAGGTTGCACCGCGCGAGTCGATCGTGATGTCGGCGTCGTAGTCGGTTTCGGTCATGGTTGGATGATGTCGGTAGTCGGGTTGCGGTGCTCAGACGAAGATGACCTGTTTGTCCTCGGCGTGGCCGAGGAACCCGGAGACGCCGAGGACGTCGTCGAAGACGTCGGCGTAGGCGTCGAGGTCCTTGTCGAGGGCGTCCATCGAGAGTTCACACGCGTAGACGGTGATCGGGCCGATGGCCTTGGCCTGATCGAGGTTGTCGACGAACAGTGCCATGTCCATGTCCGGATGGGATAGCATGGCCTCGCCGACAGCGCCCATCTCGAAGTCCATGGACTCGATCCGTTCCGTGTCGAAGGCCTCGAGACCGTCCATCGTGGCGAAGACATCGACCGGGATGTCGGATGCCGCCGCGATGGAGGCGATGTTGCTCACTGCTTGGAGTCGTTCCAGCTTGCCGGACGCGAGGACGATTGCATACCCTGGCATCTCACTCACATGTAGACAGACACCCCACCGACAGTAGTATTGAACGGCCTTTCCAAGATTATGAGAATCAACCGACTGTACCGGGACAAATCGCCGTGAGTGCTGGAGTTAGAAGATTTCGAGTTCGGTGACCATCCGTCGAACCAATTCGGGCTCCTGGAGGACGTGGCCCTCCTCGTCGACGTGACGGGACCCGACCTCCTCACTGAGCACCGCCGTATCGTAATAGAGGTCCTCGTCGCCCTCCACGCGGGCGATCCGATCGCGTGGGTACATCACCGGCCCGGTCTCGTCGTCGGTCACCGCCACCCACCCGGTCTCGGTGACGAACACGCGGTCACATTCGACGGGGTCCGTCTCGTCCCGGAAATACACGGTCGCCATACCGAATCGTTTGGCGGCATCAGCCTTGAACACGGTGGCGATTACCGTCTTCTGAGAGGCCAACCCGGTTCGCCCGCGACCGGCGGATCCGCCCCCGACCAGCTCGACGGCCACGCGTCAGGGTCGGGTCCCGCGGCGACCAGCTTTTTCCCGGTGTTCGTTCTACCGGCGGTCGTGTCCTACGAGCGGCTCCCGGCCCGACTCGCCGACCGACCCTCACCGACGGTCGCCACCCTCCCCGACGGCAGCATCGATCAGTACTGCACCCTCACGGCCGGCGCCGTCGGCCCCATCAGGACCCGTGCGACGCTCGGTCGGGAGATCGAGGACCCCGACCGGTCGACCTTCCGGATGCATATCGACACCACCGAACCCGGCGGGCAAGCCGTCAACGTCGCCACCCAACTCGATGCCATCGGTGCCGACGTCACCTGCTATGGCCACCTCGACGACCCGCTCTTCGACACCCTCGACTTCGAGACCGTCTCGATGGGAGGGCCCGCCACCGTCTACGCGTTCAACTTCGCCGACAGCGACGTCATGTTCGTCGAGGGATCGGTCGGCGAGGACTGGACCCTCGAAGACCTCACGTCCATCACCGATCTCACGGAGGTCTTCGCCGTCGACGCCGTTTCCTGTGCGAACTGGGTATCCTTCCCCGGGCTCGGTCCCGCATTCCACGAACTGGCGACCCGGGAACTCCCCCGCATTCCGTTCATCCTCGATCCCGGGGACATCGTCGGATCCGACCCGAGTGCCATCGGAGCCCTCCGCGATGCAATCGCCAGCCTCCAGGAGACCTTCGACGTGGTCTACAACGCCAACCGACAGGAGATCCGAGCGACAGCCGCCACCCTCGAGGACCCACCGGCCGACGACCGTGACCGCCTCGCTGCGATCCGGTCGGCAACCGGGATCACGGCGACAGTGCTCCATGCACCCGAGGAGGCGATCGCCGCCACCCCCGATGGCATCACCGCGGTCGACAGCCTCCATGTCAGCGACCCGGCCCGCCACACCGGTGGCGGGGACCGGTTCACCGGCGGCCTCGCATACGGCCTGGCCGCTGGTTGGGACTGGGAGTTGGCCCTCGCGTGTGGCAATGCCTGTGCGGCACGCTACGTCGAGACCGGGCGGACTCCGGATCTCGAGACCCTCGCCGCGTTCGTCCGCGATCGCCGCCCGTGAGCCGACGCCCTGATTTTCAGTGACCGGGAATTCTCGCAACTTTAACAGTTGTTGTCGTCGTTCGTTCGCCTGCGAGCCGCGAGGGGACACGGACACGTCGTCGGCGCCCTTGGTACGGACCGCCGACAGGCGTCGAACCCCGATCAGAACCCCATCGGGGTTCGGGGCCCGCGCGATCGAGTCCGCACCGGCCACCGGGGGGAGACGACAGGCACCGTCTCGACAGACCCCCGCCGCCGCTGTCGGGACCCACCCGCTCACGCTCGACGCGAACTGGCCACCCGGATTCGAGACCCCGGCCCGTCCGCCCCACGTCGCGGGCTCGCGACCGCGTACTGTTATGGGCCCGACGGGAGTACCGTTCCCTATGGCGAGCGCCGACCTCGAGGGCGCCGACGACGTCAGCGAGGACAACCCCTACATCCGCGATCCCGACACCGACTTCACCCCGGTCGACGAGCTGAGCGAGGCCGATGCGACCGAAGAGGTCCAGTACCTCCGAGAGGCGATCCGGTTCCACGACTACCGGTACTACGTCCTCAACGACCCGGTGATCGGCGACCGCACCTACGACACCCTCTTCGACCGGTTACAGACCCTCGAAGACGCCTTCGACCTCGAGGACGACCGCAGTCCCACCCAACGTGTCGGGGGTGAACCGGTCGAGGAACTCGGCACGGTCGACCATCCTGTCCCGTTGCTCTCACTGGACTCCAGCAACGAGGAAGCAGATGTCCGGGCCTTCGACCGCCGGATCCGGGACACCGTCGGCGACGACGTCGCCTACGTCTGTGAACCCAAGTTCGACGGCCTCTCGATCGCGATCACCTACGAGGACGGCGTCTACCAACAGGCGGCGACCCGCGGCGACGGCGAGACCGGCGAAGACGTCACCAGGAACGTCCGCACCATCCGGAGTGTCCCGACCGAGCTCCGTGGCGACCCACCGGGGTACCTCGTCGTCCGTGGGGAGGTCTACATGCCAAAGGACGCCTTCCAAGCCTACAACAAAGAACGCATCCAGAACGGCGAGGACCCATTCGCCAATCCCCGGAATGCAGCCGCGGGCACCGTCCGCCAGCTCGACCCCTCCGTCACGGCCGACCGCCCACTGGACTGCTTTTTCTACGACGTCCTCGTCGCCGGCGAGACCAGTGACGCCATCGCGGTCGCCGACGCCTCCAGTGGCGGCCGGGACTACGACGGCCTCGACAGTCACTGGGCCGAACACGAGACCCTCCCCGACTGGGGGTTCAAGGTCAGCGACCGCGCGGAACGGGTCCAGAACATCGACGCCGTCATCGAGTACCGCAACGACCTCCAGGCCGACCGCGAATCGCTGAACTACGACATCGACGGCATCGTCTGTAAGGTCGACGACCGCGGCCACTGTACAACCCTCGGCACCACGACCCGACACTACCGATGGGCCTACGGGTACAAGTTCCCCGCCCGCAGCGAGACCACCGAGATCCAGGACATCGTCGTCCAGGTCGGCCGCACCGGGCGACTCACCCCGGTCGCGTTACTCACCCCCGTCGAGGTCTCCGGGGTGACCGTCTCGAGGGCCAGTCTGCACAACCAAGCCGAGATCGACGACATGGGCGTCAACGTCGGGGACGAGGTCACGATCCAGCGGGCCGGTGACGTCATCCCCTACGTCGCGGACGTCGTCGAATCCCACAGCGACGATGCGTTCGAACTCCCCGAGACCTGTCCGGTGTGTGGCAGCGAGGTCGAACGTCGTGGACCCCTCCACTTCTGCACCGGCGGCCTCTCGTGTCCCGCCCAACTGAAACGCTCCATCGAGCACTTCGCCAGCGACGACGGACTCGACATCGAGGGGATCGGCGAAGAGACCGCCGACCAACTCGTCGAGGCGGGCCTGATCGAGGATGGTGTCGCCGACCTCTACACCCTCACCAAAGACGACTTACTGGCCCTGGAGGGCTGGGGTGAGACGAGTGCCGACAACCTCCTCGCGGAACTCGAGGCCTCCAAGGACCCGTCGTTGGCGTCGTTCCTCTCGGCGATCGGCATCCCCGAGGTGGGGCCAGCCGTGGCCCGCGATCTGGCCACCCACTTCGGGACCCTCGATGCCATCCTCGAGGCCGACGAAGCCGCCTTCGTCGCAGTCGATGGGGTCGGCGAGACGATGGCCGAACAGATTCACGCGTTCCTCCAGAACGACCGGAACCGCGAGGCGATCGACCGCCTCCGCGACCACGGGGTCACCCCCGAACCCGCCGCCGACACCGGTGGCGACGAACTCGCTGGGCTGACGATCGTGTTCACCGGCCGGGTCGAGGACTGGACCCGGGACGACCTCGAAGCACTCGTCGAACGTCACGGTGGCGACGCCACGAGCAGCGTCACCGGGAACACCGACTATCTCGTCGTGGGCGATGACCCGGGGACGACCAAGCGGGAGGCCGCCGACGCCAACGACGTCGAGGAACTGTCACCGGCGGATTTCTTCGACCTCGTGGCCGACCACGGCGTCGACGTCGATGCCTGACCAGCGCCCGGGAATCGAGGCCCGGTTACTTACCGCCTCGCCTGCCACGTACGCCTAGGAGGGTGTGCCCGTGAAGAACAAGGAAATCGCCGAGATGCTCCGCGAGATCGCTGACTTCCTCGAGATTCAGGAGGTCCAGTACAAACCACGGGCCTACCGGACCGCCGCCCGCAACATCGAGTCGCTCTCGGAGGACATCGAGAGCATCCACGAACGCGGCGAACTCGACGAGATCGAGGGTGTCGGCGAGAGCATCGCCGAGAAGATCGCCGAGTACCTCGAGACCGGGGAACTCCAGTACTACCAGGACTTGAAAGCCGACCTCCCGATCGACATCGAAGCGATCACCAGCGTCGAAGGCGTCGGCCCCAAATCCGCGAAGAAACTCTACGAAGCCCTCGATATCCAGACCCTCGACGACTTAGAGGCCGCCGCCGAGGCCGGAGAGATCGCCGAGGTCGAGGGGTTCGGTGAGACATCCCAACAGAACATCCTCGAGCACATCCCCCGCGCCCGGGAGAGCCAAGAGCGGATGTTACTCGGGAAGGCCTTCCCCATCGCCGAGAACGTCCAGCAACGGTTGGCCGACGACGACGCCTTCGAGGAGGTGACCGTCGTCGGATCGTTCCGGCGGCGGCGTCCCACCGTCGGCGACATCGACATCCTGGCGACCGCCAGCGATGCCGGCGCCGCCATGGACGTGTTCTGTGAGCACAGCGACGTCAAGGAGGTGCTCTCCCGCGGCGAGACGAAATCCTCCGTCGTCGTCTCCGGGGACCTCCAGATGGACCTCCGCATCGTCGACTCCTCCGAGTACGGCGCTGCCTTGGTCTACTTCACCGGATCGAAAGCCCACAACATCACGCTCCGCAACCGCGCGATCGACGCCGACCAGAAACTCAACGAGTACGGGCTCTTCGACGTCAGCGACGTCGAGGACGACACAGACTCACAACGTGCCGGCGACCGCATCGCCGGCGATACCGAGGACGGGGTCTACGACGCCCTGGACCTCGACTGGATCCCACCCGAACTCCGCGAGGACACGGGCGAGGTCGACGCCGCCGCAGCGGGCGAACTCCCCGACCTGGTAACCGAGGACGACATCCGCGGCGACCTCCAGATGCACTCCGACCACTCGGACGGCTCCGCCGACGTCCGCGAGATGGCCACCGCCGCGGCCGACCGCGGCCACGAGTACATCCTCATCACCGACCACGGCCCGAACGCCCCGATCCCCTCCAAACTCGACGAGGAGTCCTTCGCCGCCCAACGCGAGGACATCGACGCCGTCAACGAGGACCTGGACATCACCGTCCTCCAAGGGGTCGAAGCCGAGATCGTCGAAGACGGCGTGACCTTACCCGATGGATGGGCAGACCAGTGTGACCTCGTCGTCGCCGGGATGCATAGCACCCCGGAGGACGCCACGGAACGGATCCTGGACGCCTTCGAGAACGACCCCATCGACATCTTCGCCCACCCGACCAACCGCCTGATCAACGAACGCGACCCCCTCGAACTCGACATGGCGGCGGTCATGGACGCGGCCGCCGAACACCAGATCGCCATCGAGATCAACGCCCAGCCCGCGCGTCTCGACCTCGACTGGCACCACGTCAAGGACTTCCGGGACACCGTCTCGTATGTCGTGAGCACGGACGCCCACACCACCGGCGAACTCGGGTACATGCACCTCGGTGTCGCCCAGGCCCGCCGCGGCTGGTGTGAACCAACGACCATCCTGAACACCCACCCGTTCGAGGAGTTCATGTCCTTCTTCGAGGACTGACCCCTGGTCGGTGGCCGATCGAGACCGGTGTCCGGGCACTCGACGGGCATCGGTCGCTCCGTCTGGTCCCGATTCGATGGGTGCCCCCGGTTCGCAACGACGGTTGACTCCCGGTCACGACCCGGGTCCGAGGATCGATCACCACCGGTGCGGTCACGTGAGACGCGGTCCCGAATCCATACGACTCATTACCGGGGCGGTCGAGGACCGCCTATGTTCAGAATCGGCGCGCACGTCTCCATCGGCGATGGGTTCGCAGCCGCCGTCGACCACGAGGTCGAACTGGGTGGGAACTGTGGCCAGATCTTCGTCGGTTCGCCGCGAGGGTGGGCGGTTAGCGACGTCGAGGACACCGAGGCGACCGCCTTCCAGGATGCCGCCACCGACCAGGACGTCGGCCCGTGGATCGTCCACGGCACCTACCTCGTCAATCTCGCCACGCCCAAAGACGACCTCGCCGAGAAGTCCATCGACTGCCTCCAGGGGGAACTCGATGCGACCTCCGCCCTGGACATCCCGTACTACGTGTTCCACCCCGGCGCGCACACCGGTGCCGGCGAGGATACGGGGATCGGGAACGTCGGCGACAGGCTCTCGGCGTTGGACATCCCCGAGAACGTGACCCTCCTGCTCGAGAACACCGCCGGCAAGGGCACCACCGTCGGCAAACACCTCGAAGACCTCGATCGAATGGTCGAGACCTCCAGCTACGGGTACGACGACATCGGGATCTGTTTGGATACCTGTCACCTCTTCGCCGCGGGGTATGACTTCCGGGACGACGACGGGATCGAATCCCTGGTCGACGAGGTCGATTCGACGGTCGGCCTCGAGAACGTGGCGTACCTGCATCTCAACGACTCGAAACACCCACTCGCCTCGGAGAAAGACGAACACGAACATATCGGCGAGGGCGAGATCGGCGAGGCCGGGTTCGAACGGTTCATCAACCACGACGCGCTCCGGGAACTGCCGATGGTTCTCGAAACGCCCGAAGACCAGAAGGGGTACGCCTGGAACATCGAGAAACTCACCGATCTCCGCACCGCGGACTGACCGCCGTTTTCATTCCCTGGGGATTGGGGACCCCGTTAAGAGACTCCGCCCCCGAGGTCCCCCAATGACCTCCCTCGATTCCGTCGCCCGCACCGTCCTCCGGCGACGATACCTCCGCCAAGACGAGGCCGGCGACGTCATCGAAACCCCCGACGAACTGTTCCACCGCGTCGCGGGGAATCTCGCCCGTGCCGAAGCACGGTTCGATGGCGACGTCGACGCGACCGAACGCCGGTTCTACGAGACGATGCGAGCTCTCGATTTCCTCCCGAACTCACCGACCCTGATGAACGCAGGGACGGACCTCCAACAGCTCGCGGCCTGTTTCGTCCTCCCGATCGAGGACTCCATCGAGTCGATCTTCACCGCCGTCAAACACACTGCGCTCATCCATCAGAGCGGTGGGGGCACCGGCTTTTCCTTCTCGCAGCTGCGGCCCGCCGGGGACGTCGTCATGAAAACCGGTGGCGTCGCCTCGGGCCCGGTGAGTTTCATGACGATCTTCGATACGGCGACCGAACAGATCAAACAGGGCGGCCGACGCCGCGGCGCCAACATGGGCGTCCTCGATGTCTCTCACCCCGACATCGAGGCGTTCATCACCGCCAAAACAGAGGCGGACGTCCTCCGGAACTTCAACCTCTCGGTGGCGACCGACGCCGACTTCTGGGAGGCCTACGAAGACGAACACGCCTACGACCTCGTGAACCCACGAACGCAGGACGTCGCGGACACCGTCGACCCGGACACCGTCCTCGACCAGATCGCCGAACACGCCTGGGCCACCGGCGACCCCGGCGTCCTGTTCCTCGACCGTATCAACGCGGACAACCCCACGCCTGCATTGGGATCTATCACCGCAACCAACCCCTGTGGCGAAGTCCCCGAACTGCCCTACGAAGCCTGCATCCTCGGCTCGGTCAACCTCGCCCACCACACCACCGGGAGCAGCATCGACTGGGAGAAACTCCGGGATACCGTCCACGTCGGGGTCCGGCTCCTCGACGACGCCATCGAGATGTCGTCGTTTCCCATCCCCGAGATCGAGGCGATGGTCAACACCACGCGACGCATCGGCCTCGGCGTGATGGGCTTCCACGACCTCCTCGTCGACCTCGAGGTCCCCTACGACTCGACGGAGGCGGTCCAGGTCGCCGACGAACTCATGGGTTACATCAGCGATGAAGCGTGGGCGGCCTCCGAGACCCTCGCAGAGGATCGCGGGGTGTTCCCCGCATGGCAGGATTCGGTCCACACCACCCCGGTCCGGAACGCGACGACGACCTCGATCGCACCGACCGGCACCATCTCGATGATCGCCGGGTGTTCGGCCAGCATCGAACCGATCTACAACGTCGCCTACACCAAACAGGTGATGGGCGGCCTCGAGATGCGCAACGACCGGTTCCGGGCCATCGTCGAAGACCGCGGCTTCGACGCGGACGCCCTCTTCGATAGCGTCCACGACCGCACGACGATCCAGGACGTCGACGCCCTCCCAGCGGATATCAAGGACCTGTTCCAGACCGCCCACGATGTACCCGCCGCCCAACACCTCCGGATCCAGGCGGCCTTCCAGGACCACGTGGACAACGCCGTGAGCAAGACCGTCAACCTCCCCGAATCCGCCGGTGTCGACGATGTGAAGGAGGTACTGGTCACCGCTCGCCACCACGACCTCAAGGGCGTCACCGTCTTCCGGAGTGGCGCCCGCCCGGAACAGGTGCTCGGCGATAGCCCCCTCAAAGAAGAGTGTGTCAGCGAGTGCGATTACGTCGCTCCCCGCTCGTCCTGACTACAGCGTTATCGGTTCCTGAGAATCGACACGACCTATTTCGGCGTCGTCGACGTTGGTGGAACCGAATCATGGACCTCGATGGACAGACCGCGATCGTGACCGGGGGGTCCTCCGGAATCGGCCGCGCTACCGCATCCGCGTACGTCGATGCCGGCGCCGACGTCGTCATCGCCAGTCGCAGCACAGATCAAGGGGAGCGTGTCGCAGCGGACCTGGACTGTACCTACATCCAGACCGACGTCTGTGAGTACGAGGCCGTCCAGTCCCTGGTGGAGGCTACCGTCGAGGAGTTCGGCGGCCTCGACGTGATGGTGAACAACGCCGGCATCGCCAGTGACCACCCGGTCACCGAGATGGGCCTCGATGAGTGGGCCGACGTCGTCGACACCGACCTCGACGGTGTCATGCACGGGACAAAAGCCGCGTTACCACACCTCCTGGAGAGCGAGGGGTGTATCATCAATACCGCCTCCATCTACGGGCTGGTCGGGGGGAAAGGCGCCGCCGCCTACTCAGCAGCCAAGGGCGGCGTCGTCAACTTCACCCAACAGGTCGCCGTCGATTACGCCCCGGACGGCGTCCGGGTCAACAGCATCTGCCCCGGGTTCGTCGAGACGCCGATGACCGAGGACCTCCTGGAGACCGACCGGTTCTACAACTTCGTCCTCGAGAACACGCCGTTGAACCGACCGGGCCAACCCGAGGAGATCGCTCCACTCGCGGTGTTCCTCGCCTCGGACGCGGCCAGTTACATCACCGGCGCGAACATCCCCCTCGACGGGGGCTGGACCGCCCACTGAGTCTCACGCGGTCAGCACCCGTGACCACAGCCGTTCGCCGAGCGCGGCGAGGGCGAGGAACCCGAGGAACGCCACCCCGATCCACGTCCACCCCCTCGTTCCCGGGGCCACCACGTCGAAGAATGTCCGTACGGGCGTGTACAACACCGCCAGCTGTAACGCCAACGATGAGAGGACCGCGGCGATCAGCCACCGGTTCGAGACCGGCGAGAGGTCATACCGCGATCGAATCAACTGGATCCTGACGACCTCGACCACGACCAGGAACGTGAACAACAGGGTCTGGGCGACGATCAGGTCCTCGGTCGCGGCCAACCCGTAGAAGAACAGGGTCAACCCCGTGATGGTCATGACGACGCCGATCGTCGCGATCGAGGCGAGCATCCGCCGGTCGATCACCGGTTCGTCGTCACCGCGGGGCTCCCGCTCCATGATGTCGGCGGCCTTCGGGTCGGTGCCCAACGCGAGCGCCGGCAATCCATCGGTCACGAGATTGATCCAGAGCAACATCACGGGCGTCAAGATCAGGGCTTCGGCGTGTCGGGCGAACAGCGACGGGAACAACAGGCTCCCGATGACGACGCCAGCGAACATCACGAGGACCTCGCCTGCGTTTGCCGAGAGGAGATAGTTCACGAACTTCCGGATGTTGTCGAAGATGCCCCGGCCTTCGGCGATGGCGTCCCGGATCGTCACGAAGTTATCGTCTTGTAACACCATGTCTGAGGCCTCCTGGGTGACGTCGGTCCCCCGGATCCCCATGGAGATGCCGACGTCGGCGTTGCGCACTCCCGGTGCGTCGTTGACGCCGTCTCCGGTCATCGCGACGTTGTGGTCGTTGGCCTGTAAGGCCTCCAATACCCGGACCTTATGATCCGGGGCGACGCGAGCGAACACCTCCACCGACTCGACGGCCGCTTGGAGCTCCTCGTCGTCCATCGCCGCGACCTCTTCGCCGCCATCAGTGCCGGGGCGACCATCGCGATCGGGTTCGCCTCACAGAACCTCCTCTCGAACCTGGTGAGTGGCGCGTTGCTCGTCCTCGATCCGGAGTTCCACATCGGCGACTGGATCGTCTGGAACGACCGGGAAGGCATCATCGAGGACATCGGCTTCCGGGTCACCCGGGTCCACACCTTCGACAACGAGTTGATCACGGTCCCGAACTCGGAGTTGACTGCAAACGCCGTCGTCAACCCCGCTACGAAAGACACCCGCCGGCTCACCCCGCAGTTCGGGATCGGGTACGAGGACGACATCGCAGAGGCCCGGGCGATCATGTTGGACGTCGCGGAAGCCACCGAGGCGATCATCGACCGTCCATCCCCGGAGGTCCTCGTCGTCGACCTCGACCCGTCGGCGGTCGTGTTGGAAGCCCGGTTCTGGGTGGGCTACCCCAGCCGTGCGTCGTTGCTCCGCATCGAGTCGACGTACGTCCAGACCGTCAAGGAACGCTTCGACGATGCGGGGATCGAACTCCCGTACCCCTACCGAGAACTCACCGGGTCGGTCGGGACCTGGGAAGAACAACCACCGGACGAGAGGTGAGTGCGGGCGGCGATCACCGGACGACGGTCACCGGCACCGTCGCACGCGTCACGAGGTCCTTCGCGACACTTCCCAACATCAGTTCCCGGTGTTCGGATCGGCCGCGGTGCCCGACGAAGATGGCGTCGAACTCGGCGTCCTCTGCATAGTCGGTGATAGCCCGTACAGGGGGCCCGTGGAGTAACTCCATCTCGATGGTGGTGCCAAGATCGGCTGCGAACTTCTCGGCCTCCGCCAGTATGTCGAGGCCCCGTTCCTCGGCGTCCTCGACGCTTTGCATGATGAGCGAGCGGTCGGCCTCTGCGAAACTTTCGATCGGGTCCGTCCCGGCTTCCTCGAAGACCGCCGGGTTGACCGCATGAACCGCGGTGATCTGTGCGTCCATCGCATCCGCGATGTCGGTTGCATACGCCAGTGCGTCGTCACTTGCGTCGGAACCGTCGACCGCAACCAGGAACTTCATGCGAACGGCTACGCGGAGGACGGGGTTAAACGATACGTCTCCCTCAGCCAATGGGATGGATCCACAACTGATTCGGAGCTCGGGCCCAGACAACTGTGTATGACCCTCACGTTGAGCAGTCCGGCCTTCGGAGATGGTGACCCGATTCCCCCGGAGTATGGGTACACCGATCGGAACGTCAATCCCCCACTCACCTTCACAGGCGCCCCAGACGATGCTGTGAGCCTGGCGTTGGTGATGGACGACCCCGACGCTGTCGAGCCTGCAGGGAAGATCTGGGACCATTGGGTGGTCTGGAACATCGATCCCGGGCGGACGGAGATTCCGGAAGACTGGGACATCGACGGGAACGGCGCCGAGACGGGAACCAATGACTACGGCGAACGCGGGTATGGAGGCCCCAATCCACCCGACGGGAAACACATGTATCGGTTCGAACTGTACGCCTTGGACACCTCCCTCGACCTCTCGACTGATACCGACGCCGACGCTCTGCGGGACGCAATCGAAGGAACCGTCCTCGAGACCGCGGCCCTCCACGGGTCCTACTCCCCGTGACGGTCGTTCACCGAACGTCTCGCCGAGACCGACAGCGTCGATTCCGTGACGACGACGCTGATCGAACTCGACACCGAGGTCCAGAACGTCCGTATCATCCTCGGCGGCGACCCGCTGGACTACGACCAGATAGTGGAGACGATCGACCGGATTGGCGGCAGCATCCATAGCGTCGACCAGGCGAGTTACGGGGACCCGGTCCTCGAGGACCCCCACCACGACGGGTGACGGAGGATGTCATCATCACCTGGATTGTTGCGGACACTGCTCGGTCGGAGTGAGGTCCGCTCGATTTCTCGGCGGTACTTCATCTCAAACGGGTTCGACGGCACCCTCACCTGTATCGGGATCATCGTCGGCGCCGTCCTCTCGGGGATCCCGGATGGCGGCACCGTCATCAAACTCGGATTGGGGGCCGCAATCGGGTTGGGGACATCGGCGGTCTGGAGTGTCTGGGAGATCGAACGCGCAGAGACCAAAGCAGACATCCGACGCCTGGAACGCGCGATGCTCACCGACCTCGACGACACCCAGATCGAACGCGAACACCAGGGTGCTCGTGTCGTCCACGCAACCATGAGCGGGCTGGGTCCGTTGATTGGGATCCTCATCCCGCTCGTCCCGTTCGTCTTCGAGGCTCCGGTGTTCACCATGGTCGAAGCCGGGTTCCTCAGTGTCGCCATCGGCGTCACGGTCCTGGGGACCTTCGGCGCGTATATGGGGTCGATCTCCGGGCAACGCTGGTATATCGCCGCCCTCCGCATGGGCGTGGCCGGCTTGGTCGTCGCCGCGATCAACATCATTCTCCCGGCGTGAGGCGGTCACTCGACGTCGGCGACCAGGAGGAATGTCTCCGGGCGGACCGCCACGTGCTGGACTTCGAACCCGGCCCCCGCCACCGCCGTCCTGGCCTCTCCAGCGGTGTACCGCTCCGCCGGCGGTGGGCCGACCTCGCCGCTCCCCGTCGCTGCCCAGTCCGCGACGACGAACCGTCCACCGGGCTGGAGCACGCGAGCGACCTCCTGGAGGGCCGCGGTGCGGGCGAACTCGTGGTAGGTCATCGTCGAGAACGCGGCGTCGAGGGCGCCATCGGCGAACGGGAGGTCAGCGACCCGACCGACGATCAATGAGACGTTCTCTGGGATGCCTTTCGCGCCGTAGTACTCGTGCATCGCCGGTTGCACGTCGAGTGCGTAGACGGTGCCCGCAGCCGGGGCGACATCGTCGGTGTAGAATCCGGTGCCGCTCCCGAGGTCCAGGACGGTCTCTCGGGGTGTGGGATCGATCGCCCACAGGAGCTCTTCAGCCGAGAGGTACCGATATCGGCGTTCGGCCTCCTCCAGCCGATCGGCGCCCTCGGCATCGAAGGTGTGAAACCCCATACCCCTGGTTCGGGTGGCGGGCCCACGAGTCTACTGGTCGGCCGCTAGGCGGTGGGCGAAGCCATGCGGGAGCCGCGTGTAGACGAGGGCGTTGCCGAGCAAGGCGTCGACGGTCGTGTATTCGTCGGTGGCGTGGACCGTATCCGTTCCCAATGCGAACTCGACGGTCGGGATCCCGCGATCGCGGAGCTGTTTTGCGTCGCCCCCACCGGTGGCGCTGCGCCGGTAGATGCGGTCACCGGTGACGTCCTCGGCCACCGTGGCGACCGCGTCGACGAGGGGACTGTCGATGCGTTCGGCGGTGCCGACACTCCAGGAGACGTCGGTGATTTCGACGCCTTCGCAGTCGTCGGCACAGTCGCGGATGTCCGCCAGGACGGCGTTGGTGTCCACGCCGGCGGTCAACCGGATGTCGATTTCGGCGGTCGCGGTCTCCGGGACGCTGTTGATCGAGTCACCGCCCTCGATAGTGCCGAGGTTGATCGATGGGTACTCGAAGAGGTCCCGGGCCGTGTCTGCACCCATCACGGGGTCGTAGTACTCGATGGACTCCTCGATGATGGGTTCCAGTGCCTCGTCGACGCTGAGGGGACGGCCCGCGAACTCGCCGCGCAACCGGGTGATTGCTGTGTACAGGCGGTCGATCGCGTTCTCGCCCAGCATCGGACGGGAGCCGTGGGCGGCTTCACCGTGGGCCTCGAGGGTCAACCAGATGCTGCCACGGTCGGCGACGGTGACGGAGTGTCGCCCGCCCTCGCAGGTCGGTTCGCCGATGACGCAGGCGTCCGCACTCAAACGGTCGGCCTCCAGGACGGCGGGGAGCCCGGCGTCTCCACCGATCTCCTCGTCGCTGACGATCGCGAACAACAGCGTCACCGGTGGCGTTGTCTCGGTTTCGACGTAGGCACGGGCCGTGGCGAGCATCGCCGCGATGGCGCCTTTCATGTCGGTTGCGCCCCGGCCGTAGACGCGGTCATCGACCCGTTCACCGAGGGGGTCGTGGGTCCAGTCCCGTTCGGTGTAGGGGACGGTGTCGACGTGACCGTTGTAACACAGGATGGTATCGCTGTCACCGGGCAGGGTCGCCAACAGATTCGGTTTCGAGGGGTCGACGGCGACCCGTTCGGTCGCGAGGCCGAGGTCGGCGAAAATCGACTCGAGGGCGTCGATGATTGCGTCGGTGTGACCGGGCGGGTTCTGGGTGTCGAATCCGACGAGGTCGAGGGTTTCGGTGACGATGTCGTCCCGATGGTCTTTGACGAACGATACCGGCGGATCGGTCATCGGTTCCTCGTCCCGTCGGTTCGTAGGTCGGTGATGGACACGCTCATCGCGGCTTCCCTGTGATACGTCTGGGGAGACCACCGGCTTAAAACGACGGGCGGCGGCAGGAAGGCCTCCTTCAGGACTTGGGACGCGGCGTGACCGGGGTGGGATAGTCGAACCGCAGCGCTGCCAGGTGGACCGCCGCGAGGGCCGCATTGACAGGACCCCACGGGCCCGAGAGGATCAACGCCGCCTGGAAGATGGCGCCCGCGATGTGACCCCAGCGGACGACGGTGCCGCGGGCGAGAATCGCGATGGCGACCCCGAGTTCGAACAGGATGACGAGGGGTTGGAGGAATCAGAGGTTCGGGACGACGAGAGTCTGCCAGAGGCCGGTGTATTGGGTGAGCAACGCCTGGTCGGCGAACTCCTCGTAGATTTCGGGTGCGGCGATTCCCAACCAGAAGTGAGCGATCGCGCCGAGGAGGTACATCGTACCGAGGAGGAGTCGTCCGATTTCCCAGCGTCGTGGCGCCGGGCGATGAGCATGTCGGTCGTCGGTGATCGTCGCCATGTCTGGTGGCTTCTTCGGGGCCCAGACGATAGATGATGCCTCCGGTTCCCATCGACCGAGAATGCTCGCCCTCGGCCGCTGGGTGCCATCACTTGGACCCATCCAAGACCCGGTGGTACCGGCTTGCACCGGTGACAGCGGTGATCAAACAAGGTCGGCTCCTGGCGGGTGAACCGGGGTTTGGTTTTGGCCAATGGATTCTTCAGGGCTGTCGGGCCATGTCAGCGAATGATGGTCCTGAGTGCGTTCTTGCCGGACTCACCGGTCGTCCACGTGCTACTCGTCGTGGCGATGAGTGCGGTGATCTGGGTCGGGAGCGGGTGGCTCGAGACGAGTGCTGAAATCCTCTCGGACCATTATGGTCTCCCAGCGGTCGTGCAGGGCTCGGTGGTGGTGGCTGTCGGATCGAGTTTCCCGGAACTGGCGAGTGTCGTGATCACCGCCACAGCCGGCGTGTTCAACATGGGGGTGGGTGCGATCGTCGGCTCGGCGATCTTCAACATCCTCGTCATCCCGGGGTTGTCCGGGCTGGTGACCGACCAGAACCTCGAGTCGAGTCGCACGGTCGTGTACAAGGAGGCCCAATTCTACATGATCGCGGTGTCGGTGTTGTTGCTGACGTTCGCCCTGGCGGTGATCTACGTGCCGGTCCCCGACGGTCGAGCCCTGTCCGGATTTCTCACCCGGCCGCTCGCGGTGATCCCGTTGCTGTTGTATGCGTTGTACCTGTTTATCCAGTGGCAAGACGTCAGCGATCACCGCCAGGACCACGCCCAACCCGCGGGATCGGTCCTCCGGACCTGGGCGAAACTCGGCGCCGGACTCCTCGTGATCGTCGTGGGCGTCGAGCAACTCGTTGGCAGCGTCGAGTCACTCGGCGCGACCTACGGTATCCCCGAGTTCCTCGCTGGCGTCACCATCATCGCGGCCGCGACAAGCCTCCCGGATACGTTGGTGAGCGTGCGGTCGGCCCAGGCCGGGAAGGGTGTCACGAGCCTCGGGAACGTCCTGGGGTCGAATACCTTCGATCTCCTGGTGGCGATCCCGATCGGCGTGCTCATCGTGGGCAGCGTCCCCGTTGACTTCGCGGTCGCGGTGCCGATGTTCGGTGTGTTGACGCTGGCGACCGTCTTGTTGTTCGCCATTCTCCGCACGGACCTCTCGATGACGAGTGTCGAATCGACGGTGCTGTTGCTCGGGTATGTCGCCTTCGTGGCCTGGGTCGTCGCCGAGACCGTGGGGGTGACCCAGTTCATCAAGGGGGCCTAATCGGAGTCACGAGAGCTCCGAACCTGGTCGAGCAACGCGATGAGTCGGTCGAGAGAGGAACTGGTGAGCACCGCCGTCAGTTGATCGAATCGGTGATACATCGATTGCAGGGACCGAACCCGCTCGAGGTCGGCGTCGGCACGGGGACTGTCGACAGCTTCGAGGTGGGATTCTGCATCGTCGAGGGCGCGGGTCATGATGTCGATCTCCCGTTGGACCTCGTGTTTGAGGACTTCCTGGACGAGATGCCAGAGGTCCCGTTCGGCCTCGTAGAAGGCCTTCTTCCCCTCACCGGGCATCGACCGGCGATGGACCAGGTGGAGGCGGGCCATCTTCTGCATGGCCGTACTGACCGTCGATTTCGCGTAGCCGCTTTCGGCGACGAGCTCGTCGAGGGAGACGGGGTCGTCTGCGAAGTAGAGGATGCCGAACAACCGGCCGTAACTCCGGTTGAGGCCGTAGAGTTCTGCCGATCTCGCCATTGCGGTGATGACCTCTTCGCGGGCGGTCTGGACCGGGTCCTCGGGCGGAGCCCCAGCGTCGGTGTGGGTCGGGTCCTCCCCTGTCATAGCTGGTGATTGCTGTCGAAACACATAAATCGTAATGCTCAGAACATTTGGCAAATACCAAATATGTCGGAAACGAGTGCTGTGACGCTCGGCGAAGATACCGTCCTCCGTGCTGAGGGCCTCCGGAAGACCTACGGCTCCGTTCTCCCCGTTGGTCGCACCGTCGAGGTGCTCACCGGCGCCGACATCGAGATCCACCGAGGCGAGGTCGTCGGCATCGTCGGCGCGAACGGCTCCGGAAAATCGACGCTCATGAAGATCCTGGTCGGGGCACTCGACGCCGATGGCGGCACCGTCGCCACCAGCGGTCGTGTCGGGTGGTGTCCCCAGGAGACGTTGTTGTACGACCGACTGACCGTCCAGGAGACCTTCCGCCTGTTCGGCGAAGGCTACGGGATGACCTCCGAGGAGATCGACGCGGCCCGGGACCGCCTCGCCACCAGCCTCGACTTCGAGGAGTTCCTGGACTACCGGATCGAACACCTCTCCGGGGGCAACCGCCAGAAGGTCAACCTCGCGATCGCCGTGATGCAGGACCCCGACATCCTGTTACTCGACGAACCGTACACGGGGTTCGACTGGGAGACCTACCTCACCTTCTGGGAGTTGACCGACTCCCTCCGGGAGCGGGGCACTGCCATTGCGATCATCTCCCATCTCATCAACGAACGCGAACGGTTCGACCGCATCCTCGAACTCGAGGACGGTGCCCTGACCGATGTGACTGAAACCGGTTCCAGCCAGATCGAGGACGCGGAGGTACGGTGATGTCAGCGGGCGCCAGACTCCGCGTCGGCGTCACCGCGACGGTCCGGGAGTTCCTCCGCGAACCGGTGAACCTCGTCTTGATCGTCGCCTTACCCCTCCTCATCATCCCCGCGTACGGGTCGATGATGTCGGCGTTCCCCCGCCTCCCCTACATGGAGACCGCCCCATCGACACTCGGGGCGCTGGCCGGCACCCTGTATGTCGCCGCGTTCCTCCCCGGCGTCATCGGGCTGTTCCAGGTGATCAGCGCCCGCAACGCAGACGACAGACTCACCCTCACCGGCTTCCCGCGAGCCACGCTGTTCGGCGTGCGCCTCGTCGCCGTCGGCCTCGCCAGCGTGGTCACGGCCGCCATCGGCGTGACCGTCCTCACGACCCAAACGACGGTCGCCGCCGTCCCCGCCGGAGTCACCGTCCTCGTCGCCGTCGGCCTCCTGTACGGCCTGATCGGGATGCTCATCGGCGCCGTCCTCCCCCGCGAACTCGAGGGATCTCTCGTGCTCATCTTCCTCGCGGACCTCGACGAAGCACTCGCCAGCGGTCTGATGCTCCCGGATGCCACCATCACGAAGGCCTTCCCCCTGTACTACCCCCACCGCCTCTTCGAGGCCGCCGTCCAGGGCCGACCGATCGAGACCGGCGACGTCATCGCGGTCCTCGCGTACCTCATCGGCCTGTTGGTCGTGACCGTCGCCGTCTACACGAGGTTCACCGGAGGGACATCCCGATGAGCCGGGCACGCACGGTCTTCGAGATGGGGCTTCGGGAGTACCAACGCAGCCCCGTGTTGCTCGTCTTGCTCGTGTTCCTCCCCGCGTATTTCATCCTCACTTTCACCTACGTCATGCCGACGCGGCCGGTCCCCGTTGCCCTCCCCGGGGAGGGCTCGACACCGATCGGGATGCAGGCCGTCGTCGCGGTCCTCATGACACCCATCGCCACCGCCCTGGTCGGCGGCGCAGGGGGCCTGTTCTTGATGCAGTCGGCTCGCAGCGTCGACAGCCGCCTCGCACTGACCGGCCTCGATGTCCCGACGATCGTCCTCGCTCGTGGCGCGGTCCTGGCCATCGCGGCGATCGTGGCCGCCGCCGTCTCGACGACGGTGCTGGCGGTCACCCACGTCCCCGACAATCCGGGGTGGTTCCTCGCCGCAACCATCGTCGTCGGCCTGATGTACGGGGCCATCGGCGCCCTCGTCGGCCTCGTGTTGAACCGACTCGCCGGCATCTACGTCCTGATGTTCGGCCCGTTACTCGATATGTTCCTCGCCCAGAGCCCGCTGACCACCGACGCCCACGCCATCGCCCCGTACCTGCCGAGTCACTACCCGATGCAGGTCGTCTTCGACGCCGCGTTCACCGCGACCGTCGACCCGACGAACCTCGGGCTCGCCCTCGCCTACCTCGCGGCGGTCGCCGTCCTCGCGATTCTCGCATTCGCCCGGGTCATCCGGGGTACCTGACCGATTACCCCACCGCGGCACGGGCCTCCTCGATCCACCAGGACAGCTCCTGGTGGGCGTCGGGCCAACTCGACAACATGGTGTCGGCCCGGTCTGCGAAGGCGGCCACGGACCAGAACCGCACCGCCGCGACCTCCGGCCCCGGTGTGGGCGTCCCGCTGACGGCGGCGGCCCCAACCGCAAAACACAGACTGGTCTTCTGGACGGTGCCGAACTTCGCGAACGTCCGTGCATCGAAGAGCTCCAGTGAATCCGGGTCGACCTCGAGGCACGTCTCCTCCTTGAGTTCCCGCGCCCCGGTGACTGCCGGATCCTCGTCCGCCTCGACCATCCCACCGGGGGTCCCCCACATCGCGGGCTCGGTCCCGGGGACCTGCACCAACAACACCGCGTCCTCGTCGATGACGGCGACGCGGGCGGCGGGCACCGGATTGTAGAACACCGGCTTCTCACACGCCGGACAATGATGGACCGTCGGGGGGTCGACCGGGTCGAGTGCGGTCCCACACCGCGGACAGTGGGTCGGGACCTCGTTGACCATCCTTGCTGCTCAGTCGATGAAGTCCGGTTCGAGGCGTTTCTCGGCGACCTCGGCCTCGAGGTGGGCTTTGAACGCATCGAGACGCACGTCGTTGACCTCCCGTTCCTTCCGGTCACGGACCGAGATGGTCTCGGCGGCCTCCTCGTCGTCACCGACCAACACCATGTAGGGCACCCGATCCTCGTGGGCCTGGGCGATCTTCCGGCCGATCGTCCAGTCCCGGTCCTCGACCTCCACCCGGAACTCATCCAGGGCCGCGGCCACCGACTCGGCGTAGGCAGCGTTCGCCTCGGAGATCGGGAGCACCCGCACCTGCTCGGGTGCGAGCCACAGCGGGAACTTCCCGGCGAAGTGCTCGATCAACACCCCCATGAACCGCTCGAAGGACCCGAGCAACGCCCGGTGGATCACGACGGGGCGGTGTTCCTCGTTGTCCGCGCCGACGTACGCGAGGTCCAGGCGTTCCGGGATGTTGAAATCGACCTGGACCGTGCCGATCGTCCACTCCCGCCCGATCGCGTCCCGGGCGTCCAAAGCGATCTTCGGGCCATAGAAGGCCGCCTCACCCGCCTCGACGTCGTATTCGAGCCCTTCTCGTTCGAGGGCCGATCGGAGCGCGTCGGTCGCGGTCCCCCAGATCTCGTCGCTGCCGATGGCGTCCTCCCCCTGGGTCTCGAGTTTGTACAGGACCTCGAGGTCGAAGGTCTCGTAGATGTCCTCGATCACCCGGATCGTCGAGACGAGTTCCTCCTCGAGTTGGTCGGGGCGCAGGAACGCGTGGCCATCGTCCTGGGTCAGTCCTCGGACCCGGAGCATCCCGGAGAGTTCACCGCTTTGCTCGTTCCGGTAGACCGTCCCGAACTCAGAGTACTTCAGCGGGAGATCCCGATAGCTGCGTCGGTCCTCGCCGTAGATGTAGGCGTGGTTGGCGCAGTTCATCGGTTTCAACCCGTACTCGGTGTCGTCCTGGGTCCACGCGAACATCTCCCCCGCCTCCTTGAACGCGGCATAGTGCCCGGTCGGCTTCCAGAGGTCGGCCTTGTTCAACTCCGGCGTCCAGACCTCCTCGTAGCCCAGGCGCTCGTTCTGGGTGCGGATGTACTCCTCGAGTTCCCGTCGCACCGTCATCCCGTTCGGATGGAAGTGCACACACCCGGGCGAGTGATCGGGGACCGAGAACAGGTCCATCTCCTGGCCGATCCGGCGGTGATCGCGTTCCTTTGCTTCCTCCCGTCGCTCCAGGAACGCCTCGAGGGCGTCCTCGCTCTCGAAGGCGGTGCCGTGGACCCGGGTGAGCTGCTCGTTGTCGGCGTCCCCGCGCCAGTAGGCCGCGGACACGTCGAGCAACGTGGCGGCCCCGATCTCCCCCGTGGAGGCGACGTGGGGGCCCTCACAGAGGTCATACCAATCGTCTTGCCGGTAGAACTGGACCGGGTCCTCGCCCGCGGCCTCGGTCTCGAGGATCTCTCGTTTGAACCGGTTGTCTGCATACCGGTCGAAGGCCGTCTCCCGGTCGACGTACTCGCGTTCTAACTCGTAGTCGGCGTCGATGATCTCGGCCATCTCGTCCTCGATGGCCGGGAGGTCGTCCTTGTCGAGGTCGACCCCGTAGACGTCGTAGTAGAAGCCATCGTCGGTCGGGGGCCCGATCGCCAGTTTCGCCTCCGGATACAGTCGCTGGAGGGCCTGGGCGAAGACGTGGGCGGCGGAGTGACGCAGACAGTCGAGGTAGGCGTCACTGTCCTCCGTGACGATCTCGACGGTTGCCCCATCCTCGACCGGGGTGTTGAGATCGACCAGTTCCCCGTCGACGATTCCGGCGACGGCGTCCTCGCCGAGACCCGGTCCGATCTCGTAGGCGACGTCCTCGACGGTCGACCCCGGTTCGACGCGGAGGTCCGAGCCGTCCGGGAGCGTTACCACTACCTGTTCGGAGTCCTGTCGTGCCATGGTAGGTCCATCGTGGTGGTGGGGGTAGAAGCGGGCTCACGCCCGGCGTGTAAAGCAGCGCAGCCCCCGCTGGACCGGTCCAGTCGAGGTGCTGCGGTGATCACCTACCACCATCGTGACTCGGGGTTGGCCACATGCACTCATAAATCTGTCCACACCCGTCGGGGTGGTTGTGATGCCGGTTGCTGAACCCTTTTCAGCGTCAGCGCCCTACCCTCTCACATGGTGGACCTGACATCACTGGATTTGGACTTCGTGTCCCTTGGCGAGACGGGCCCCCAGACGAGTGAGCTCCAACTCGGGACCTGGCGGTTCGGGAAGGAGACCAGCGAGGGCAACATCGAGATCGGTGAAGACCGGGCGAAGACGTTGTTAGACGGGTACGCCGAGGCGGGTGGACGGTTCATCGACACCGCCGACGTCTACGGTGGCGGGGACAGCGAACGGTGGATCGGTGACTGGCTCAGCGACCGTGACCGAGAGCGGTACACCATCGCCTCGAAGATCTTCTGGCAGATCCGGGAGGGCGACCCGAACAGTCGGGGGACCAACCGGAAGAACATCCGGTACCGCATCGAACGGATCCTCGACCGGTTGGGCACCGACTACATCGACCTCCTGTACATCCACCGCTGGGACGACGAGACCCCGACCCGGGAGATGATGAAGACCCTCACCGGCCTCGTCGAGGAGGGCCTGGTCCACTACCTTGGGGCGTCGACGCTGCGGCCCAACGCCTGGAAGGTGGCGGCTGCCAACGAACTGGCCCGGGCCCAGGGCTGGGAACCCTTCAGCGTCCTCCAACCACGGTACAACCTCGTCAACCGGGAGATCGAAGGTGACTACCTGGAGATGGCGCGGGCCACGGGGCTGGGTGTCTGCCCGTGGAGTCCGTTGGGTCAGGGCTTCCTCACCGGGAAGTACTCCCGGGACGCGGGCTTGACCGGCGAGTCACTGGCTGCCGAATCCAGTCGGTTCGAGGAACAGTACCTCACCGAGGAGAACTTCGACGTCCACGAGGAACTCGAGGCCGTTGCGGGGGAGGTCGACGCGACGGTGGCCCAGACGGCCCTGGCGTGGCTCCAGGCCCGTGATGGCGTCACCGCCCCCATCGTCGGTGCCCGGACCACCGAACAGCTCGCAGAGAACCTCGGCGCCGCAACGGTCGACCTCTCGGCCGACCAGGTCCAGCGGCTAACCGAGGCCAAGCCCGGCCCCTACGAGAACCTCTAGGTCCCGTCCTCGTCGTGGCGGGCGGGGGGTGGCCGGGAGACGATTCGACTGAGTTCCGGGCGGTGGGCGGCGATCCACCGGTAGATCTCTTCGCGGAGCCGGACGTAGCGCTGGTGGCGACGCAACCAGGTGACCGGCCGCCGGAAGGGTGCGCCCACGTCGGTGCGGAGGGCGGCCTCCTCGAGGGCTGCTCCACAGGACCACCGACGGTCACCGTCGAGGAAGTGCGCACAATCCTCGTAGTCTGCGGGGAGGCGGGCCGCTAGGTCTGTGTCGACGGCGGAGAACCCGACGATCTCGACGTCGGAACGGCTTGCGACGGTCCGGGCGGCCCAGGTACAGAACCCGCAATCGTCGTCGTAGACGAGGACCCCACCGGCCATGGGTGACCGTCGGTGACCCACGCACTAAGCCCTGACCCCCCGACGAGTGATTACCTGTAATAATTTTATTGTCGACTCGTAGAATCAGAAGTTATAAATCGACGGTGCTCAAAGCGTCGGCACAGTCATGGCTTCTCCGACAGACCGCATCACGACCACCCACATCGGAAGTCTCCCGCGTTCAGACATCGTCCTCGACCTCCTCAAGCAGAAACAACGGGGTGAACCCGTCGACGACGACACCTGGACCGAGACGCTGACGGACGCCACCGAGTCCGTCCTCGATCGACAACTCGAGGTAGGCCTCGACTCCGTCAACAACGGCGAACAGGGCCGCGTCTCGTTCAACTGGTACGTTGCCGACCGCATCACCGGCATCGACGGGGAGCGCCCCGCCCCCATGTGGGCAGACCTCGCAGACTTCCCCGGCTACGCTGAGGACTCCTTCGACACCGACGTCATCGACCTCACCACCCAACCCGCGATCACCGGCCCCGTGACCTACGAGGGGACCGACGCCGCCACCGAGGAACTGGACATCTTCCTCGAGGCTCTCGACGCCCGCGACCGCGACCCCGCAGACGCCTTCATCACCGCGGCCTCGCCGGGCGTCATTGCGGCCACCCACGACAACGAATACTACGACGACTACGAGACCTACATCTACGCCGTCGCCGACGCCATCCAGACCGAGTACGAACTCGTCGCCGACACCGGCGTCACCCTCCAGATCGACGCCCCCGCACTCATCGCCGCCGGCCACCGCAACTTCGTCGA
Organism: Halobacteriaceae archaeon; assembly: GCA_042216925.1. Taxonomy (GTDB): domain Archaea; phylum Halobacteriota; class Halobacteria; order Halobacteriales; family Halobacteriaceae; genus JBDGTJ01. Next base: position 9,779 of record JBDGTJ010000048.1, on the reverse strand, counting down.
CGCCCCCACCGAGGACTGGCTGGCCTTCGCCGAACTCCACGTCGACGCCATCAACCACGCCCTCGAGAACGTTCCCAGCGACCAGGTGCGATTGCACACCTGCTGGGGCAGCTACGAGGGACCCCACCACCTCGACCGCGACCTCGAAGCCGTCCTCCCCGTCCTCTACGAGGCCGACATCTCCGCATTGAGTGTCGAACAGGCCAACCCCCGTCACCAACACGAGTACCGGGCCTTCGCCGCCGAACCGCTCCCGGCAGACTGGACGCTTATCCCCGGCGTCGTCGACGTCAAGACGAACATCGTCGATCACCCCGAGACCATCGCCGACCGCATCGAACGCGTCGCCGAGGCCATCGAGGATCCCGGCCGCCTCGTTGCCGCACCGGACTGTGGATTCGGCACCCAGGCCGGACTCGGCATGGTCTACCCCGACATCGCCTGGAAGAAACTGGAGGCCCTCACCGAGGGCGCCGCTATCGCCACGGACCGCCTCTTCTGAGCCGACCCCCTACATTGAGGTAGCGGCCCCGTCCAGGTCACCCCGATGAGCGACCCCTACGGCACCTGGTCCAGCCCACTGGATCCCGGCACGGTCGCAGGTGACAGTCTCAACTTCGGCCACCTCGTCCTCGAACAGGACACCCCGTACTGGGTGGAGCGCCGCCCCGCCGAGGACGGTCGCGGGGTCGTCCTCCGAGGGGACCCCGACGGCCCCACAGCCATCACCCCCGACGACCACGACGTCCGCACCCTCGTCCACGAGTACGGGGGCGGCGATTTCACCGTCGTCGACGGCGACGTCATCTACGCCCGATTCACCGACCAACGCCTCTACCGCGTCGCCGATGACAGCGAACCCACGCCACTGACCCCCGACCCACCCGAGGAACGCAGCGCCAGGTACGCCGACCTCGAAGCCACCCCCACCGGCGACCGGCTCTACTGTGTCCGAGAACGTCACCACGGCCCGGATGCCTCCGAGGAACCGGTCACGGAACTGGTGACCCTTCCCACCACCGGCGGCGACCCGACCGTGGTCGCCGCAGGTCAGGACTTCTACTCGTTCCCCCGCCTCGATCCGGCGGGTGAGCACCTGGCGTGGACGACCTGGAACCACCCACGGATGCCCTGGGATGGCACCACCCTCCAGGTCGCCCCCGTCGACGACGATGGGTCCCTGGGCGACGTGCGGACCCTCATGGGCGGCGAGACCGAATCGGTCTTCCAACCGGCGTGGAGTCCCACCGGGTCCTTGTACGCCGTCTCGGACCGGACCGGCTGGTGGAATCTCTACCGGGTTCCCCTCGATGGCAGCGACCCGGTCGCCCTCAGGACCGACGCCGCCGAGTACGGGGTCCCCCAGTGGGTGTTCGGCCTCGCGACCTATGGGTTCCGTCCCGACGGCCACCTCATCACCATGCGCCAGTCCGGCACGACCTATGACCTCCTGGCCCTCGACCCGGACGGCAGCGTCACGGACCGGTATCCGGTCCCCTTCGGGGCGTTGCCCCACACGCGCCTCCGCGTCGGTGCCTCAACCGTCCTCGCGGAGGTCGGCGGCCCCACCCAACCCCAGAGCGTCGCCCAGTGGGTGCCCGGCGAGGACCCGACGGTCCACCGACAGGCCAGCAGCATCGAGATGCCCACGGACTACGTCTCCACCCCCGAGGCAATCACGTTCTCCACCGGCGACGAGGAGGTCGCCCACGCCCTCTTCTACCCGCCGACGAACCCGACTGTCACCCCACCATCCGACGAACGCCCCCCGCTGGTGACGATGGTCCACGGCGGGCCGACGAGTCAGACCCTGCCCGTGTACAAACCCGAGATCCAGTTCTTCACGACCCGCGGGTTCGCCGTCGTCGACGTCAACTACCGGGGGAGTACCGGGTACGGACGGAGCTACCGCGACCGACTGGACGGCGAGTGGGGCGTCGTCGACGTCGAAGACTGTGTGGCGGCCGCCCGCTACCTCGCAGAGGAGGGTCGTGTCGACGGGACCCGCCTCGCGATCCGCGGTGGCAGCGCCGGCGGGTTCGCGACCTTGGCCGCCCTGGCCTTCCGGGACACCTTCGACGCCGGTGCCAGCTACTACGGGGTCGCCGACCTCCGGGCGCTGGCCGAAGACACCCACAAGTTCGAGTCCCGGTACCTCGACGGGCTCGTCGGCACGTTGCCAGGCGCAGCGACGGTCTACGAGGAGCGCTCCCCTGTCAACCATGCCGGCGACATCGCCGCGCCACTCCTGGTGTTACAAGGCGGCGAAGACCGGGTCGTTCCCCCGGCCCAGGCCGAAGACATCGTGGCTGCCCTCGCCGACAACGATGTCCCCTACGCCTACATCGAGTATCCCACCGAACGCCACGGATTCCGCAGCCAGACCGCCAAGGAACACGCGCTCACGTCCGAACTGGGGTTCTACGCGACCGTCTTCGAGTTCGATCCGGACGGCGCGGACCGCCTCGAACTGACTCGAGGGGCGGTCCAGAAGACGACCGTCGACACCGAGGACTGACCCGTTCAGAGCAGGTCGGCGGCCAGGTCCGCGACCGCCTCTGGCGTGTCTCCGACTGACACCCCGGCCGCCTCGAAGGCCTCGATCTTGCTCTGGGCGGTCCCGGTCCCCGAGCCGGAGACGATGGCGCCGGCGTGGCCCATCCGCTTGTTCGGTGGTGCGGTCCGGCCGGCGACGAACGCCGTGACCGGGGTCTCCATCTCGGCCTCGATGAAGGCGGCCGCCTCCTCCTCGTCCTCGCCACCGATTTCGCCACACAACACCACGGCGTCTGTCGCCGGATCGGCCTCGAACAGCTCCAGCGCGTCGACGAAGTCGGTGCCGATGATCGGGTCGCCGCCGATCCCGATCGCGGTCGACTGACCGACACCTCGGCTCGTGAGGTTATCAACGACCTGGTAGGTAAGGGTCCCCGACCGGGACACCAACCCGACCGATCCGGGCTCGAAGATGTTGCCGGGCAAGATACCGAGTTTCGTCTCCCCTGGCGTGATGACGCCCGGGCAGTTCGGCCCGACGACGCGGGTGTCGACCTCCTGTAATCGCCGGTACACCCGGGCCATGTCCTGGGTGGGGATCCCCTCGGTGATGGCGACCACCAGATCGAGGTCCGTCGCCGTCGCCTCGAACAGGGCGTCGGCCGCGAAGGCAGGCGGCACGAACACCACCGAGGCGTCGGCGTCCTCGGCCTCAACGGCGCCCTCGACGGTGTCGTAGACCGGGACCCCGGCCACGGTCTGGCCGCCCTTGCCGGGGACGGCTCCGGCGACGACGTTGGTCCCGTACTCCAGCATCTGCTCGGTGTGGAAGCGGCCCTCGCCCCCGGTGATCCCCTGGACGACGACGCGCGTGTCCTCGTCGACGAGGACGCTCATCCCTCCACCTCCTGACCGCCGGCATCCTCGGCGTACGCCACGGCGCGCTGGACAGCCGCCTCCAACGTCTCCTCGACGGTCACGAGGTCGGTGTCGAGGATCTCCATGCCTTCGGTGGCGTTCGTCCCCGCGAGCCGCACCACCACGGGCTTCGGGATCTCCTCGAAGGCGCTCAACGCCTCGTTGATGCCGCGGGCCACCTCGTCGCCGCGGGTGATGCCTCCGAAGATGTTGAACACGACGGCATCGACGTTCTCGTCGCTGAACACCATGTCCAATGCGTTCCGCACACGGTCGGCCTTCGCGCCACCACCCACGTCGAGGAAGTTCGCCGGGGCTCCTCCGTAGTACTCCACGAGGTCCAGGGTCGTCATCACCAGGCCGGCCCCGTTCCCGATGATACCGACGTTCCCGGACAACCGGACGTAATCGAACCCGTAGTCGTTGGCCTTGGCCTCGAGGTCGTCCTCGGCTGCGGACTCCTGTAACTCGGCGAGGTCCGGGTGGCGGAACAACGCATCGTCGTCGATGTTGAGGACCGCATCGGCCGCGATCAACGATCCGTCACCGGTCACCATCAACGGGTTGATCTCCGCATCACTCGCGTCGTTGGTCTCCCAGATCTCGTACAGCGTCGTCAACACGTCCGCCACCGACCGGGCGAGGTCCCGCTCGACGCCCGCGTCGAAGGCCGCCTTCCGAGCCTGATAGGGGTGCAAGCCGAACGCCGGGTCGACGTGTTCGCGGGCGATCGCATCGGGGTCCTCGTCGGCGACCTCCTCGATGTTCACGCCACCCCGGGTCGACACCATGGCGACGGGCTTGCCGGCGCCACGATCCATGGTGACACCGACGTAGAGTTCGTTCTCGAAGTCGATGGCCTCCTCGACGAGGACCCGGTCGACGCTCAACCCCTTCAGATCCATTCCGAGGATCGACTCGGCGGCCTCACGGACGGATGGCTCGTCATCTGCGAGTTTGATACCGCCGGCCTTCCCCCGGCCACCGACGTGGACCTGTGCTTTCACCGCGACCGGATACCCGATCTCCGCGGCCGCGTCGACCACCTCGTCGGTCGAGGTTGCCAGCGAGGCTGCCGGCGTCGGAATCCCCGCCGCGGCGAACACGTCCTTCGCTTGGTACTCGTGGAGTTTCATGCGACAGTTGTCCGTTCCTTCGACGAATACCCGGATAGTAGTGTCGAAACCCGGTTGGGTCACCGGTCTCGATGCAGCGGTCGCCTATTCGAGGACCGCTGGGATGTCGGCGATGACGCCGTCGACCCCGAGCCGAATCAACCACCGTGTCAACCGGGGTGACCGGAGGGTCCAGGCGTTCACCGCCAGCCCCGCGGCATGGGCCCGTCGCACGAGCAACGATCGGACACACAGCCGCGCCCGGGGGTGGATCGCCGTACACCCCAGCGATCTCGCGCGGTCGACGGCGGTCCGCGGACGCCGGTCGACGAGCAAGGCCCGGTCGACCGCCGGGGCGTCGGCCCGCGCGTTCTCGAGGGCGGTCTCCGAGAACGACGACAGCAACACCTCGGTACTGCTGTCCTCGAGGACCCGGACGATATCCGTGGCCAGGTCCACCTCTTTGAGTTCCACGTTCAATCCAACGTCCGGTGGCAGCGCTGCGACGACCTGTGCCAGCGTCGGAATGCCTTCTCCGGAGTTCATGACGTTCAGTTCTGCCAGTTCCGCGGCTGAGAAACTGTTCACTGGACCGGAGGATTCGGTCACGCGGTCGACGGTGGCATCGTGGTGGACGACCACCTCGCCGGAGGCCGCCCGACGCGCGTCGAGTTCGATAACGTCGGCACCCGCTTCGACGGCACCCCGCACCGCGGCAACGGTGTTCTCCGGATACTCCAGGGCGAAGCCCCGGTGAGCGAAGAGATCAGGCATCGGGGGGACCACCCGGGAGGGCCATCACCGATTCCTCGGGTCCAGACACACTTATCGCTCCCGCCTCACACCTGCTAGTGTGCAAGCGCTTCGGTTCCAGGAGTACGGCGGGCCGGATGTTCTCTCCGTCGACAGTGTCCCGCGTCCCGACCCCGGTCCCAGCGAGGCCCGGGTGACCGTGGAGGCTGCGGCACTCAACCCCGTCGACTACGGGGTGATGTCCGGGGTCGTTGGCACCCAAACCCCACCCGGTATCCCGGGCGTCGATGTCGCCGGCGTCGTGGACGCTGCCGGTGCCGGGACCGCAATCGAGCCGGGGACGCGGGTCTTCGGCACCGGGCTGAGTCGTGACCGCAGCGGCGCGATGGCCGAGGCCGTCGTCGCCGACGCCGATGCACTGGCCCCGTTGCCTGATGGTGTTGGATTCGAGGAGGGTGCCGCGATCGCTCTCGTCGGCGCGACGGCGTGGCGGGCCCTGGTCACCTACGCCGAGATCGGACCCGCCGATCGGGTCCTCGTCCACGGCGGCAACGGCGGGGTCGGCCACGTCGCCGTCCAACTCGCCGCGGCGATGGGCGCCCGGGTCACGGCCACGGCCCGACCACCGCACCACGACCGGTTGCACGCCATCGGTGCCGACGACGTCATCGATTACACCGCCGAGGACCTCCAGTCCCGAATCCGGTCGGCGGGTCGCCCCGACCTCATTCTCGATCACCGGCTCGACGACTACCTCGCGCTCGACGCCGCCGTCCTGGCGCCGGGCGGCCAGATCGTCGCCATCGGCGGCGATGGCGATCACGCCACCGCCGAATTGGGCGCCGCCCGTGACCGGGAGCCCGCCCTCCGCCACGTCTCCGTGTTCCGCACTTCGGACTTCCGCCCGGTCCTCGAACGACTCGCCGCCCTGGTCCACGACGGCGCCGTCGTCCCGGAGATCCACGAGGTGTTCGAGCTGGGGGCGGCCGCCGAGGGATATCGCCACCTGCAGTCCGAGTCGACGTTCGGGAAACTCATTGCCACCCCACAAACTGGTTGACCACCCAACAAAAACGGGGTTTGGGGAACGTTAAAAGGACCGCAGTTCGAACACCTGTCTATGAGCCGCGTCGACAGCCTCCAGGACCGTGAAGACGCCCTGGAACCGGCCGACGCCTTCTCCCTGGTCGGGAACGAGACCCGGCTGGCCATCCTCGAAGCCTTGTGGCGACTCGAGGAACCCGCCCGATTCAGCGAGATCCACGACCACGTCGGCACCGACACCAGCAGCCGGTTCAACTACCACCTCGGCCAACTCACCGGCCAGTTCGTCCGCCAGACCGAAACCGGGTACGAGCTCCGGACCGCCGGTCGCCGCGTCGTCCAGGCCGTCCTGGCCGGCTCATTCACCGACGACCAGGACCGCTCTCTGGCCATCGAGGACGACTGTGTCCGGTGTGGCGCCACCCTCGAAGCTCGATACAGCGACGAGATGCTCACCATTCGCTGTCCGGAATGTGGTCACGGTCACGGCCAGTACTCCTTCCCGCCCGGCGGCCTCAACGGCCGCACCGACGCCGAGGTACTGGCCGCCTTCGACCAACGGGTGCGGCACCTCCACTGCCTGGCCAAGGACGGCGTCTGTCCCGCCTGCGGCGGCCGCGTCGACACCAAGATCGAGGAAGGGGAACCCTGCTGTCTCGGCGTCGAGATCCGCGCGACCCACGTCTGCGATCAGTGCAATCGCGAGGTCTGTTCGGCGGTGGGTCTGGCGTTGCTCGACCAGAGCCCCGTCGTCGCCTTCTACGACGATCACGGCATCACCCTCAGCGAGAAACCCTACTGGCAGCTCCCGTGGTGTGTCAACGACGACGCCGTCACCATCCTCGAGGAGGACCCCACCCGCCTCCAGGTCGCCATCACGGAAGACGATGAGACCCTGACCGTGACCCTCGATGACGACCTCGCCATCGTCGACACCGACCGCACCCCCGCCTGACCGTTCGGACTTGCTACAAAAACTGGTGTTCGCGAGGCCTTATTCCCCATCCACGTGAAGCCATGGGTACGCATGCCCGCCCCCACCGTTGCCGGCGTCTGTGGCAGCCTCCGCGACGACAGCAACACCCGTACGGCCCTCCGGGTGGCCCTCGACGCCGCCGCCACTGCCGGCGGAGCGACGACACTCCTCGACCTCCGGGACTACAATCTCCCGGTCTATGACGGCGATGCCCCCGAGGCCGGGGACGCCACAGCGTTCCGAGAGACCGTCCGCGAGGCCGACGCCGTCCTCCTGGCAACCCCGGTCTATCACGCGACCCTCGCCTCCCCGCTGAAGGCCGCCCTGGATTACTGTCGACGCGAGGACCTCGACGGCACCACCGTCGGCCTGCTCTGCACCACGGGCGGCCCCTACTACGGTCCCGCCCTCGCGCACCTCCGCGCCGTCTCCCAGATCCTCAACGCGTGGGTGCTCCCCCACCAGGTCTCCGTCCCGGACGCCAACACGACCATCACCGACGACCGCATCCGGGACCAGGCCATCCAGGACCGGCTCGAACGCATGGGCGAGGCCGCGGTCGCCTACGCCACCATCGACGACCACCCGCAGACCGTCGCCGAGACCGCCGTCCTCGCCGGCGAGTGATCGACGTTAGAACTATCCGCACTCCACCCGAACTCCGCGTGTGAACGCCGACTTCGATTTCAGCGACGACGTGGTCATGGTCACCGGCGCCAGCGGCGCCCTCGGCAGTGCTGCCGTCGAGGCCTTCGCGGCCGCGGATGCGACCGTCGCCGCCGTCGACGTCCGCAGCCCCCAGGACGCCGACACCGAACTCGACCCCGGGGTCGCCACCTTCTACGAGGCCGACCTCACCGACGACGAGGACACCAAACGCGTCGTCCACGAGATCGTCGAGGCCCACCACGGGATCGACGCATTGCTGAACATCGCGGGTACCTGGCGGGGCGGGGACCCCCTCGAGGAGACGGCTGCCGACCAGTTCGACCTCCTCTTCGACGTGAACCTCCGCACCGCGTTCCACGCCACCAAACACGCCCTTCCTCACCTCCAGGCCGCCGAGGGCGCCATCGTCTCCGTCTCGGCCCGCTCCTCCCTGGAGGGCGGGAGCGGTGATGCCCTCTACCGTGCCACGAAAGCCGGCATCCGATTGCTCACCGAGTCCGTCGCCGCCGAGAACACGGGCGTCGTTCGGGCCAACAGTGTGATGCCCAGCGTCATCGACACGCCAGCCAACCGGGAGATGATGCCCGAGGCAGACCATGACGACTGGGTCGATCCCGCCGACATCGCAGAGGTAATGCTGTTCCTGTGCTCTGATGCCGCAACCGTCACCAGTGGTGCTGCGGTCCCGGTCTACGGCGAGGCCTGACCCCCGGTCTCGGAACCCTTTTGGAGCGACCCCCGGAAGCCCTGCCCAACCATGACCATGGAGGAGCGGATCGAAGAGCTCCGCCGGCTCCGGGAGGAGGCCGCCAACGGCGGTGGCGAAGACCGGATCGAGGCCCAACACGACCGCGGGAAACTCACTGCCCGTGAACGCCTCGACTACTTCCTTGACGATGGGACGTTCAAGGAATTCGACCGGCTTCGCACCCATCGGTCCCACAATTTCGATATGGAGGACAAACAAATCCGGGGCGATGGCGTCGTGACCGGATACGGGGACGTGAACGGGCGGACAACGTTCGTGTTCGCCCACGACTTCACCGTCTTCGGCGGGTCCCTGGGGGAGGTGTTCGCCGAGAAGGTGTGTAAGGTCATGGACCGCGCCGTCGAGGTCGGCGCCCCCGTCGTCGGCCTGAACGACTCGGCAGGCGCCCGCATCCAGGAGGGCGTCGAATCACTGGGCGGGTACGGTGAGGTGTTCCGCCGGAACACCGAGGCGAGCGGTGTCGTCCCACAGATCTCGGTGGTGATGGGGCCGTGTGCCGGCGGCGCCGTCTACTCGCCGGCGATCACGGACTTCACCTTCATGGTCGAGGACACCAGCCACATGTTCATCACCGGCCCCGACGTCATCGAGACCGTCACCGGTGAGGAGGTCTCCTTCGACGACCTCGGCGGCGCCCAGACCCACAGCAGCGAGTCCGGGGTCGCCCACTTCGCCATGGAGTCCGAGGAGGCAGCCCTGGATGCCGTCCGTGAGCTCTTGTCCTATCTCCCACAGAACAACGTCGAGGACCCGCCGCGGGTCGACACCGGTGACGACCCCGAGCGGACCGACGAAGCACTCACGGACATCGTCCCCGACCAACCCCAGAAACCCTACGACGTCACCGAGGTCATCGACCACGTCGTCGACCGGGACTCCTTCTACGAGGTGCAACCCGCGTTCGCCCAGAACATCGTCGTCGGGTTCGCCCGCCTCGACGGTCGGTCGATCGGTGTCGTCGCCAACCAACCCCGCGTCAACGCCGGCACGCTCGACATCGACGCCTCCGAGAAGGCCGCGCGATTCGTCCGGTTCTGCG
>JBDGTJ010000027.1:0-38761 GCA_042216925.1 Halobacteriaceae archaeon | reverse complement strand
GCAAAGACCACTTCCTCCACACGCTCTCGAAACACATCGTTGAGCGGTGTGTCGAAGAAGGCGTGGAGAAGATAGCAGTTGGCGACCTCAGTGAGATTCGAGAGGACGACGACGGCGGGTCACGGGACTGGGGAGCGTCGGGGAACAAGAAGTTGCACGGCTGGGAGTTCGACCGATTCGCCCGTCTGCTTGAATACAAAGCCGAGGAACACGGTATCCTCGTTGACCGCGTTGACGAGGAGAACACCTCGAAGACGTGTTCGTGTTGCGGGCAGATTCGAGATAGCAACCGTGTGGAGCGTGGTCTGTACGTTTGTTCGTCGTGCGAGACGACGATGAACGCAGACGTGAACGGAGCGGTGAACATCCGACGAAAGATAACTCAGAGTCCCCCAACCGGGGATATGAGTAACGGCTGGTTGGCACAGCCCGGAGTCTACCTGTTCGACCGCGAGAGCGGACGGTTCACACCGAGAGAACAGGGAGACTGCAAACCCTAATATCCCAACGCTCGGGATTCCTCCGCCTTCAGGCGGAGGAGGATGTCAAGCGAAGGCCGGTCGGCGGGAGGGACGGTCAGGGCGGCCATCGGATTGGTCGACGACGAGGCGTTTGATGATCCGTTCCTCGGCCCGGTGGAGCGTCTCGCTACATGTAGATTTCGCGAGTCCAACTGCGTCGGCGATTTCTTCCTGGGTACAGGTCCGGGGTGTGTCGTAGTACCCTTGATCGAGGGCCGTGGTGAGGACAGTCCACTGACGGTCGGTCAGTAACTGATCGGAGTCGATCTCCTGGTAGACCGATTCTACCTCGAAACTGATCCCGGCATCGAGGAGTTCGTCGCGCAGGGCCGCGAGTCGTTCGCGGGAGACGGTGAGCTCCCAGCGGATTTCGCCGTCCTGGACGGTGAACGGGGTCTCGATCGGGACCCCGGACCGGCGCGCAGATTCCAGGAAGACCGAGATCTGCGTTTCGATCTGGAGGAGGACGCTGTCCCCGTCGGCCTCGAGGACCTCCAGGTCGGTGACCGAGTCGGCAGCATCGATCTCGCGGATGAGTGCAGCGGGGTCGTCGGCGAACAGTTCGGCCAGGGCGACGCCACCGTCGTCGTTGGCGGTGGCTGCCAGGACCTGGAACTGTGCGTCGGGATGGTTCTGTGAGACGGTTCCGATCCAGATGCCGCCGGGAATGGTGAGGCTGAGTACCGCGCGTGGCATTTTAGGTATCCCTAAAAGACTTGTTCGGGGGGATGGTCAAAAACCTGGCGCGGAACATGTTCGGCCTAGCACCGGGGCAGCCGCAGTGACCGTCGGTCTCGGTAGCCCGACCAGGTCATCGAACGAAAGATCACGGCACCGCCCCCGTGGGCGTCCCGGACGTCGCCCATCCGAGTTCTCACCACCGGAGGTCACCCATCCGAGGACCACGCACCCCGGTCGCCGAGTAAATTCGGCTATGAATACATTAAACTCCAGCCACTGGTCTCGCTCGATGCCAACCGAAGGTGATCAGGCCCCGACGTTCACGGCAACAGAAGGGACAAGCGACCACAACCCCTTCGCTCTCGAGGAAACACTCGGCGATGGCCCCGTCGTCCTCGCGTTCTTCCCGGGTGCGTTCACGCCCCCGTGTACGAACGAGATGGTCACACTCCAGGACCACATCGACACGTTCCGTCAGCGGGACGCGACGGTCATCGGCATCAGTGCGGACTCCCCGTTCACACTCGATGCGTTCCGGGAGGCACACGGCCTCGAGTTCGATCTCGTGAGTGCAATGAGTCGTGAGCCGTTGCGTGCCTACGAGCTGGAAATCGACCTCCCGGACCTAGGCCTGTACGGGGTCGCCAACCGCGCAATATACGTCCTCGACGAGGACGGAATCATCAGGTACCGATGGACCGCGACGGACCCGACGAACGAACCGGCGTACGACGAGGTCCTCGCAGCGGTCGACGGGCTCTGAACGCCATCGCGTGGATCGCTTCACCACAACCGACCCGGTGTTGCGGTCGACGAATCCCGGGAGAACTGAACGGCTCGGTCGGCGCCCTCGAATCGATGTCGGTTCGGTGTCCCACGGCTCACGAACCCGTTGCCATGATCGGTACCTGGGCCATCACAACCGGTCCCCTCTGGTTTCGGGTGGCGGGGTTAATATTTTCGCGACAAACACCTAACCCGGGGACCGACTCTATGGGTGTGGAATGCCCGATACGCACCTCGATCTCCGGGACATGCCCCGAGCCAAGCACAACCACCAAATCGGTGATGCGGTGAGGACCCTCGCTGTCCGCAACACCGTTTCGATCGTCGTTGACCGCGATATCGACCCAGCCTTGGTCCGGTACCAACTCGATCACGACCGGACACTGGACTGGGAGTACACCCACCCCGACGACGAACCCAGAGAGCTCCAGGTCACCAAGGGCGAGTCCCTGGCCACCGAGGACCGTGCACCGATCGACGTCCGGGACCTCGCCCCTCAACGACGCCACGCTGTCCTCCTCGAGATCGTCGACCAACTCGACCCGGGAGAGGGACTCGTCCTCGTCAACGACCACGATCCCAAACCGTTGTATCACGAACTGGTGTCCCTGCACGGGGACGTCATCGACTGGACGTACCGACACCGCGGTCCAGACCGATGGGAACTCGAGGTCGTCAAAACCGATCAATCACCGACCCCCGATACCGACGGGGTGGTCACCCGATTCGATATCCGCGAGATTCCCGCAGACGAGCGACACCCGACGATCCACCACCGGTACGGGATGCTCCCCGAAGACAGCGTCCTCGAACTCATCGCAGACCACGAGCCAGAGGCTCTCCACGAGGAGTTCGACGAACGGTACGAATCCTTCGACTGGGAGGTGACCGAGGCCGACCCGGACCGAGTCACCGTCCGAATCACGAAAGGAGCGGCGCCCGACGACTCGCTCGGGGTATCGTTGGAGATCGTCGATGAACTCGACGTCCGGGACCTCCCACCGGCACAGCGTCACGAGATCATCTTCGAGACGTACTCCGATCTCGGCGACGGTACGGGGTTCGTGCTCGTCAACGACCACGATCCGAAACCGCTGTACCACCAGTTCGTCAACGAAACCGGCCCGGAGTTCCGATGGGAATACCAGGCCCAAACTCCTGGCGAATTCAGAGTCCTCATCGGCAAAACCGCCATGGACACCACTGAAATCACCCAGACCGAACAAGACTCCCCATTTTAAGAACGTCACCGGGGGCGAATGGGTCCATGGCTTTGTCGGGCCAACTCACGGGAAGCGGGGGCGGTACGCGTCCGCGCCTCCGAGTCGAGGTACCGGAGTTGCTACTCCGTCCAGGGGCGGAATACCAGGTTTATTTACTGCCGCCCGCGACCGGTCTATCGTGAGTCAGGAACGCACCGGCGTCGAGACCGAACTCGACCGTGATATCGGTATCTTCGGCGCCATCGCCCTCGGCGTCGGCACGATGATCGCCGCGGGCATCTTCGTGCTCTCGGGCCTCGCCGTCAGCAACGTCGGGGCGATGGCGATCGCCGCCTTCCTCATCGCCGCCGTCGTCGCCTCGTTTACCGCGTTCGCCTACGCCGAGTTCGCTTCGATCTACCCGGAATCGGGTGGCGGGTACGCCTACGTCGCCAACACCTTCGACTCCGATGTCACCTACATCGTGGGTTGGTCGATGATCCTGGGGTACCCTGCCAGTGCAGCGTTCTATCTCGCCTCGTTCTCTGACTGGTTCGATCGGTTCATCGTTCCCCTGTTTTCGACCGGGCTCGAGGCCGCCCTCCCGTTCTGGGTGTCGGGGCTGGTGATCCTCGCCATCCTTATCGGTCTCAACCTCAAAGGCACCGAGGAATCCGGCCAGTTCCAGATCGTCGTCACCGCATTGAAAGTCGCCCTGATCCTCATCTTCCTGGTTGGAGGATTACAAGCCTTCAATGCGGCGACCATCCAGCAATCGGTCGCGGACAATCTCGACAAGTACCGCCAGATCGGCTTGACATCCGCGCTGGTGTTCATCACGTTCTTCGGGTTCGAGGCGATCGCGACCAACGCCGAAGAGATCGAAGACCCGGGCCGGAACGTCCCCCGGGCGATTTTCATCTCGATGGGATTCGTCACCATCGTCTATGCGTTGGTCGTCCTCGTCGTCACCCTCGCGATCAACAACCCCGAGTATCTGGACCTCCTCATCGATTCCATCGAAACGGTCTCCTCGGCCGCGGGAGCCGAGGAGTTCATCGCTGAGAACGGGGAACTCGCGATGGGGTATGCCGCCTCGTTCTACCTCGGGAACATCGGGTTCTACGTCATCATCGTCGGCGCCCTGTTCTCGATGCTTGCAGCGGCCAACGCCACAGTCCTCGCCGGGTCACGGGTGAAACTCGCGATGAGTCGGCGCGATCATCTGCCAGCTCGGTTCGAACGCCTTCACGACAGCTTCAACACGCCGTACTGGTCGGTGCTACTCACCGGCGGTCTCATCACACTGTTCATCTTCGTGTTCACCGTCCTCCCCCAGACAATCCTGGGGACCACGACACTCCATACGCCGGTCATCGACTTTCATATGGGGATCGAAGCGATCGCACACTTCGCGGACTTCATGCTGTTGACCGGGTTGATCGTCGTGAACTTCGCTGTCGTCCGGTCTCGACAGAAATACCCAGAAATCGATCGCGGGTTCGAGGTGCCGTGGGTCCCGGTCGTGCCCGCGGTCGCGGTACTGGCGAACCTCGTCCTCATCGTCAATGTGGAACCCGGTGAATTCGTCTTCGGCCTCATCGCCGAACTCGTCGGCATCGTCGTCTGGGTCACCGTCATCGGCACCACCGACGAGGCGACCATCGAGCGAGAGACGCCCACCGTCATCCAACAGTCCAACCCGGAGGACCGTGAGTACCAGTTACTCGTCCCCATCGCCAACCCGGACCACATCGAGCAACTCATGCGCACCGCGCGGGACATCGCTGCCGACAACGACGGTGAAATCCTCGTCGTGTCCGTCGTCGACCTGCCAGACCAGACGCCGTTGTCCGCGGGGCGTGAGGAGGCTGCCGCCCGCCAGGAGATCTTAGAGCGGGCGATGGCCGTCGAGGCCGGTGGCGGGGACGCGGACATCCCTGTACATGGCATCGTCCGGATCGGTCACCACGTCGATGCGGCGATCGTCCATACCGTCACCCAACACGGGTCCGACGCGTTGTTGATGGGGTGGCGAGGCCGCCAAACACGGCGTCGAGACGTCGTCCTCGGATCGACGGTCGACCACGTCGTCCAGGAAGCCGACTGCGACGTGATAGTCGAACGCATCGGCGATAAGGGGACTCCGGAGTCGATCTTGTTGCCGACCGCCGGCGGTCCCCACGCCGAGTACGCCGCCGAGATCGCGCGGGCGATCGCGCACACGACCGGCGCCGGAGTGACCGTCCAGCACGTCGTCGGCACGGGCGCCGACGATCAACGGCGGTCCGCGGCCGCCGGCACGATCGACGAGACGATCGAGGTGTTAGCGGACGTCGACTGCCAACGCCAACTCATCGAGGGCAGTGACGTCGTGGACTCGATCGTGGAAGCATCGGCCGATCACGACCTCACAATCATCGGCGCCACCCGGGAGGGCCTGCTCCAACAGTTCGTGTTCGGGACAATTCCAGAACGCGTGGGTCGTGAGGCCGAGGGGACGGTGATCATGGCCAAGCGGGACCTCGGGATCACCTCCTACCTCCGGCGGCTGTTCACCCGGACCTGACCAGGGGAGCGAGTCGGGTCAGAGGGCGACGAAGATGTCGGTTGCATACATCACGAGGAGTCCGACACCGAAGGCCAGGATGTTGAGGGCGCTGGTGGCGGTGCCGCCCTCCCGGTCGACGAGGGTGGTGAGCTCCCAGATCACCTGGAGGATGGCGCCGACCCCGATGGCGAGGAACAGCGCTCCAAGTGTTGGGGAGTAGGCCAGCGCGCCGATCCACCCGCCGATGATGACCGGCGCCCCCGCCAGGGCCCCCAATCCCAGGAAGTGCCAGGCTGGCGGTCGATCGGCTCGGGTCAGCGGGGCGACGACAGCGGGGCCTTCGGTGACGTTGTGGAGCATGAACCCGATGACGAGAAACGATCCCAACGCGACGCGGCCAACCGCGAAGGAACTGCCGATCGCCAGCCCGCCGGCGAGGTTGTGGAGGCCGATCCCGAGGGCGACGAGGTAGGCAAGCCAGAGGCCGCTGGGCTCGCCCTCGCCGCTGTCCTGCCCGGCGCTGATCGCCTGGACCACCAGGAGGGCTCCGAGGATGCCGAGGACGACGAGGAGGCGGCCGTCGAGGTAGCCCGGGACGTTGCCGGCGATCTCGAGGGCCTCGAACCCAGCGTCGAAGGCCAGAAACGCCAGGATACCCGCCGAGAAGAGGAGGATCGCATGGATCCACCGCGTGCCGAGTGACTGCATCGTCGGGAACCACAGCATGCCGAGGGCCACGGGGACCACGCCGACGAAGACGCCGATGAGTGCCAGGGTGGCCAGCAGATCGGTGGAGAGCCCGGGTGCTGGTGAGGCGGCGACGACGGTGTGATGGACGGTCACGCCGTCTCCGGTGATGAGAGTGATGTCGAAGTCCCATCCGCGCGTGGTGTGATACGGGATGGTGATTTCGGCATGTTCACGTGGGGCGAGGGTGGTGTCACCGCCACCCGTGATCCGGAAGTCCCAGTACGCCTCATCGACGAGGACCTGGGCGATGGTGACCGGTTCGGGACCGTTGTTGACGACAGGGACCACCATGACCTCGGAGGTGGGGACTTCGACGTAGGTGATCGCGACGTCCGGGAGCGGGGCCCCGGAATCGATCCCGGCCAGGAGTTGGTCGCCAGGAACACGCCGACGACGAAAAGGAGTAAGACCAGTGGGGCGACTGCGGTCGCCCACCGGGACAGGCCCTGTGTGGTGTCGACCATCAGTCGGTCACCTCGAGGAAGCTCATCCACCCGAGTTCCGCGAACTCCGATTGGTGGGCGTGGACCATGTACAGGCCTGGCTGATGGTCACGATAGTCGAGTTCGACGATGCCGCGCTGGGCCTGGCACTGCATAATCGTATCGACGGTCGAGTGCGTGGGGAACAGCGTGGTGCCGTGGTCGTAGTAATCGAAGAACTGGGAGTGACTATGGAAGGAGTTGATCGGGTCGAACTCGGTCGTGTTGATGAGGTAGATGCGTTGAATCGTGTCCTTATCGACCGTGATGGGGTGGACGGTCTCGCCGCCACTCCATGACCCCTCGCCGTCGGTGTCTGCGAGGCCGTAGGCGAAGGCCCGGGTGTTTGCCGCGTACACCTCGTTTTCGCCGTCGAAGTTCGTATCGAACCCGTTCATGACGATGACCATCTCGTTGACTGCGTCGTTCTCGGGCCGTTCGTAGTTCCGGGTCTTCGCACGTGCGTAGAGGGTGTGTCGAAGGTGGTCGGTGATGGGGCCGTGATAGTTGACGTAGTCACGCGGGTGCTCGCGGACGCGTTCAGGGTCGGGATCGACGATGATGGCGCCGTACAGTCCGCGGAGGATGTGAGCTTTCAGCGGGAGGCTGTGGCAGTGGTAGAGGTGACAGCCGGCGGGTTGGGCGATCCACTCGTAGGTGAAGGGGTCGTCATCGACGTCGATCGACCCGGGACCGTTTGAGGGGATGCCATCCATCACCGGGTCGAGATTGCGGAGGTGAGGGTGGATCGTGTGGTCGTGGACGTGGAGGTTGTCGAAGGTAACGCGGATGAGGTCTCCCTCGACCGCCCGGATGGTGGGGCCGGGGACCTGGCCGTTGTAGGACCAAGCGGGGAATTCGATGCCGGGAGCGATGGTGATGGTACTCTTGAGGGCGGTGAACTGGAAGTGGCGGACGGTCCGCTCGTCTTCCTCGTAGACCGTCTGGTCGAGTGAGTCCTGGCCGTCACGACCGGTGTTGAACGTCGTGAGGAAGGCATGCGGGTCGAAACTCCGGTCCCGGTATCCCCCGACTTCGGCGAAGTGCCCGTTCTCCTCGAAGCCGCTGGCTCCGGTGCCTCGCTGGCCGTCGGTGGCGGCAGCTGACCCGGTGATGGCGCCACCCGCGGCGGTCAGCCCGCCGAGGGCTTTGAGGATGGTGCGGCGGTCGAGGTCGTCCTCGACTGTAGCGACCAACCGGTCCTGGAGCGTCTCGGTCATGGCGGCGGCCCGCTCGCGGTCGAGAGATGGCATGATTGATCTCCGTGGTCGAGACCACGCTACCCTGATTTAGATTAGTCTAAACTTATAGTTTGCTGGGCCGAACTCCGAGTCGGTCGGATTGCCGAGCTACCGCTATCCACCTGGTGGAACTCGCAGAAACGAAGGGTTAGTTACTCCTCGCTGCCACCGGCACCGAACACGTCGGTGAGCTGGGACCGCCACTCACGCAGGTCCTGGACGTCCGATTGCAGCGAGTCCAGGTCGTCTTCGAGGTCTGCAACCGTCGATTCGAGGCGGTCTTCGACGTCCTCGCGGACGTGTTGGACCTCCTCGTCGACAGCCGACACCTCGTCTCGTACCTCCTCGACGTCCTGGTCGACTTCCGCGACGTCGCCTCGAACCGCATTCAGTTCCTCCTGTAACCGGTCCACGTCGCCGGCGACATCGTCGATATCGGCCTCTATCGCCGAGACCTGGTCGGCGACATCTGAGACGTCACCCCGCAGCGACTGGCGGTCCGATGCCGCTTGCTCGGTCGTGGACTCCAGTTCGTCGACTCGGTTGGCGAGGGTGGTGAGGTCGTCCTCGACACTTCGTAGCAGTTGCTGGGCGCTGCCGTGCTCGTCGATGAACTCCTCGATCGCCTGTGAGTAGGCCTCCAGGTCCGAGACCCGACTCTGCAGGTGGCCGAGCCGTGTCTCGGTGCTCTGATCGCTGCCGAGTTCCTGTTTGAGGGTCGCGAGATCGTCGTCGTCGACGTTGCCGGCCCGGATCTCGTCGGCCAAGGCCGCCGCCATCGACTCCGAACCGGGGGATGGTTCCCCCTTTGTCGTGTCGTCGGTTTCGGCGACGATCGGTTCGGTGTCCTCGATCGTCGATTCCGGACTCTCATCCGCGCCCGTCAACTCGTCGTCAGTCTCGAGGGAGTCCTCGGTGCCCGTGGAGTCAGGTTGGATGCTGCCCTCGGCGGTCACCTCGTCGGCGGGGTCGCCACCGTTCACCTCGGCGACCTGTTCGTCGGCATCGTCGCCAAGACCGGGGACGGTGTCACGCTCCCCCTCGATGACCTCCCGGACCACGTTCGTCCGGTCGGGGTCCGAGACGGTCACCTCCCCGTCATCGCCGCCCTCGTCGTTGGTGTCAGGCTCCCCCGACTCGACGACCGCGGCGGCTTGCTCCTCTTCGAGACGCTCGATGCTGATCTGGGGATCTCGCAGGAACGCTTCCTGACTGTCGTCGTCGTCGAGTCGAACGCCGTAGATCGTCGTGATGGACTCCCGGGAGTCGAACTCGTGGGTGAACTCGACCCGACCCTCCGGATAGGCGGTCCACTCGTCGTTGTGATAGTCGGGATGGAACCCGATCTGCTCCATCGCGACCGGGTCCGGGATGTCGTCGGTGATCGTGACCTTGACCGGGTCCTCCCGCGCCGATTCGATCTCGAACGTGACCGCGGGCACCGGAAACTCGTCTGTTTCGAAGGACTTCCGGACGGTAACGCCGTCGACCATCCGCTCGATGGTATCGGTCATACCGCAACTCCCCCCGTTCGCCGACGTGCGCACTGTACCATACTGATGTCCTACTCGGTCAACACCATAAAACGCACGGGGTTTCGGTTGCTGCCCCCAGTCGTTCGGTCGAACCCCTCGATTCCAGAGGTCTCAACAGTATCGACGGGGCGTAAACGTCCGGGCGGACCGCCCACAGCGTCCGGATGAGGGCCACCGGGGTGAGGGAGCTGAATGAAAGACTCTCTGTGGGATCAGTCCTGACAGCAGCCACCGGCTTCGCCGCCGAAGTCCACGGCGAGGGGATCGGAGATGGCCTTGTTCACAGCTTCCAGCCGAGTTTGGAGGGCGGATTTGGCCTCGAGGAACTCCGCCATCGTCGGATGTTCGTGGAGTTCTTGTTGGGTCCGTTGGAGTGCCAGCATCTCCTCTTGGGAGGCTTGGCCTGTCTGTTGGGCTTCGATGAGGTCCTGTCGTTGTTGTTCGAATTCGGTGATCTGTTCTTGGAGATCGTCGTGGTCTTTGACGGCTTGTCGGGTCTCCTCGAACCGCTGATAGATGTCGGTCTCGACGATCGCCTCGCCAAGCTGGCGTCCGAGCGCCTCGACGTCGCGGTCGGCGTCTCCGGTCGTGACCTCCTGATCGATGCTCATGGAGCGGCGTTCGAGGCGGGCCCCTTTGTACCTGCCGACTGGGGACCCGTCCCTACGCGTGGTCGTCGACGAAGGCGGTCACCGCGGCGAGTTCTGCCTCCCCGATCCCGTGGCCCATGGGGAAGGTCTCGGCGGTGACCGCACAGCCTAGGTCCTCGAGCCGGGCGGCGGCGGCCTCGGCCCGGTCTGCCGGGATGATCTGGTCGGATTCGCCGGCGCCGATGAACACCGGTGTCCCCGCGATGTCTGGGGGTGAGGCTTCGCTGTGGGTGGCAGCGAGGTAGCCATGGAGGGCGACGACCCAGGCGTACCGGGTGGGGTGTTCGAGTAACAGCGAGAGGGCCATGATGGCACCTTGACTGAACCCGAGGAGCCCGACGTTCTCGGAGTCGATGTCGTAGGCGGTAACCGCGTCGTCGATGGCCGTCGTCGCCGTCGCCAGGGCAGCCTCGAAGTCATCGGGGTCGGGTTGGCTGGAGTGGAGGCCATCGCTGGCGTCGATGCCATACCAGGTGTAGCCGGGCCCGAGCGGGATGGGCGCCCGGAAGCTGACGACGTGGAGGTGGTCGGGGAGACGGGCGGCCACGGGGAGGAGGTCTTGTTCGTCCGCGCCGCGGCCATGGAACACGAACACTGCGCCCCCACCATCGGTCTGGGTCTCCTCGGGAGCGCGGTGGACGTGGGTCAGCGGGAGGTCGGCTTCTGGCATACCAGCACTGAGGGCGGGCCCGTGTTCAACGTGGTGTCCGCGGCACGGGGAACCGGTGGAACGCCGAGGTTATACCGGCGGAGCCAGTACGAGCGGGTAATGAGTGGGCAGGAGCGGTCTGCAGGCGATCTTCGGAAGACGGGGCTCTCGCTCAAACACGACCGCACGTGGGATTACGAACTCGACCGGGTTGCAGAGGCGGTGACCGAGCGGGATGCCGACACGGTCGGCTTACAGTTCCCGGAGGGGCTGAAACGGCGGGCGCCGATGGTCGCCGACGACCTCCGTGGGACCCTCCCGGACGAGGTGCGGGTGCTCATCTCCGGGCAACCGTGTTATGGCGCGTGTGACCTCGACACGGAGATGCTGCGCCGGACGGACGTGTTCGTGCACTTCGGTCACTCGCCGATGAAGGAGTCCGACCAGATTGTCTACGTGCCCTTGTTCTCGAACGTCTCGGTGACGCCGATCCTGGAGGAGGCCACCACGGAGCTGGCATCGCCGGAGACCGATGCCGACGTCGGATTGGTGACGACGGCCCAGCACATGAACAAGTTCGATGCGATGCGTGACTGGTTCGAGGACCGCGGGTACACCGTCCACACGCGTCGGGGTGACGAACGCTTGACCCACGAGGGCCAGGTCCTGGGATGTAACTACGCCTCGGCCGAGGTCGACGCCGAGCAGGTGGTGTATGTTGGTGGCGGGAAGTTCCATCCCCTCGGGTTGGCCATGGAACACCCCGAGAAACGCGTCGTGATCGCCGATCCGGTGAACAACAGCGTCAGCGTGGCGGACACCGACCAGTTCATGCGAGAGCGGTATGCGACGGTGCATCAGGCGATGGACGCCGAGACGTGGGGGGTCATCTACTGTACGAAGATCGGCCAGGGGCGATGGGACGAGGCCGAGGCCATCGTGGAGAGCAACGACGACGCCTACCTGTTGACGATGGACGAGGTCACCCCGGACCGACTGACGAACTTCGGGCTGGATGCCTACGTGAACACGGGATGTCCACGAATCACGACCGACGACGGCCCCCAGTTCGACCAACCGATGCTCACACCGGGCGAGTATCGGATCGCCATCGGTGAGAAACCGCTCGAGGACCTCTCCTTCGATACCTTCCACGGGACCTGGTGACCGGCCTTCGAGTTCGGCGTGGCGGGGCCGACCGACACCGTCGGCGTATAACTATCAGACATTTCCAAAGCTTTTTGGATGCCTCCAATGTATACGGTTCCACGATGAGCGCCACCCAGGGCGTCCGCCACGCCATCGACCATGCCACGCCCACCGATCGCACCCCGGTCACCCTGCACGCGGATGCATTGGAGAGCACCGCTCCGGAGTACCTGCGGGACCTGAAGTTCGAACTCGCAAGCGAGGACCTGCTCCCGGCCGAACTCGTCGTGGAGGCGGACTTCCCGGCGGATGATTCCCTCTCCACCCAGGAGGAAGCCGACCGACTCCGCAGTTACGTGCGGGCGGCGGCCTTCCTCGGCGTCGGCACCCTCCGCGTGGACCTCGACACCGTCGCCAACGCGGCCAAGGTCCGCCCGGCGCTGGACGCCTGTGCCGAACGCGCCCGGCGGGACGGCGTCCAGTTCACCGTCGACGGCCCGCTCTCACTCACCTAGCTTTTCACCGGGGCCCACCAGGCAGGGGGTATGGACCGCGACGCCCTCGAACGTGCCCTCGCCGACCTCGCCACGTTCGAGGCGCCACGACCAGCCCTCGAACAGTACAGCACGCCAGCCGACCTCGCCTCCCGCTTGCTGCACCTCGCCACACTCAACAATGACCTGGACCGCCTGGTCATCGACCTCGGCACCGGGACCGGTATCCTCGCGATCGGCGCCGCCCTCGTCGGTGCCCCCCGGGTCCTCGGCATCGACCGGGACCAGTCCGCCTTGACCACCGCCAGAGAGAACGAACGACGCCACCCACCACAACAAGGCGTCCACTGGGTCCGGGGTGATGCAACCGACGCCCCACTCGCCCCGACGGAACCGGTGACCGTGGTCGCGAACCCACCGTTTGGCACCGGTCGGGGAACCCGACATGCCGACCGTGCCTTCCTCGGTACCGCCCGGGAGCTGGCGGTGGTGTCGTATACGATTCACAACGAAGACAGCCTCTCGTTCGTCGAAGCCTACGCCGAGGACAACGGCGGCACCGTTACCCACGCCTACGCCAGCGAAATCATGGTTCCCCACCAGTTCCCGTGGCACACCAGCCCCGCCGCACCGATTCCCGTCGAGGTCGTCAGGGTCGAGTGGTCGACCTAGGCGTACTCTTCCTCCCTGGCGACGACCACCCGCGTGTCATCGAACATCGCGACCAGGGCCGTCTCCTGGTGGACGAACCTGATCCCACCCACCCGCACCGATTCGTTGGTAGCCGGAATCTGCGCACGGTCGATCACCTCCTCGTTCCGGATGACGGCAACGTCGAAGACACCGTCATTGGCTACGATCTTGATCGACCGAGCGTCGATGACGGGGGAGGCCATCGACCCCGACGAGGCGAAGGCGTGTTGCCACGACCCCCCGGGTTCCTGCAACCACACCTGGTACACTGCCTCGCCACCGGTCGGTACCCAACCACGACGACGGACTTGCACGGTCCGTTCCCAGGTCGGCCCGCCCACGGTGACACTGGCGTACCCGAAGAATCCCAGGGCGGCCGCCGACACCTCCCGCGTCCAGAGGTGGCGATCACGATTGATCACGATGACACCGCTGGTTGTGACGTTGGTGGTGCTACCCAACAGGGAGATGTCGATGGCCGGGACGTTCTGGTTGCGGACGTCCTCGGCGTAGATCACCCGATAGTCCCGCACCGACACCCCTTGCCCGGGGGTGGTCGCGGTCTCGACGGTGGTGAGGTTCACCGGGATCGCCACGACCGCCATCGTGCTCAGCGCCACCACCAACACCATCGTCGCCGCCCGGTGGCGGGAGATCCCGAGGCGACGCGTGGGGGCGCCGAGGCGTCGCGGGAGCAGATCACGGTTTGACGCCAGCATCGCGGCGGTGAACAGGATGGCGACGGCCACGACCAGGACGACGCCGAGGCCGCGATAGAGGACGAAGGACGCCCCGCTCCCGTACCACCAGATCGCCCACAGGGTCAGTGACATGCCGGCGATGACCGTGCCGATCCAGAGCTGCAACGCAGACGGGGGGTCGGCCCCGCCGCGGCGACGGAACAAGGCCACCCCGAGGACGGCGCCCAGCAACAACCCGAACGCATGGCCTTCGACCGCAATCCCGGCCCACCACGGCCCGCCGAAGGAGGGGCCTGGCGTCGCCGTGACGATGGGGTCGACCATCGCATAATACCCCGTCGAGAGGACGGTTCGCAGACTCAACGCCACCACCGTCACGATGGGGTGACGGACGAGGGCGAACCCGGCGAACGCGAACACAACCCCCGAGAAGCCGATGAGTGGCCCCCAGTGGAACAGGACCGTCGTCACACCGGTGAGGACCACCGCGACAGGGAACAGGAGGAACGCCCGGACGTAGGGGTTCCTCCGCCAGGAACCGAACGAACTCGTTCCGCGTCGACGGGGATAGTGACCCCAGGTGTACTCGACGATCGGGGCGAGCACGACGGTGCCGAAGAGGTTCCCGAGGAGGTGACTGGGCCCGGTGTGGGCGAACCCGGCCGTGAGAACCCCCAGCGGATAGAGGTACGACCAGGAGACGTATGGCAGGGTCAACGGCGTGGTCCAGTCTCTGTATCCGTGTTGGAGCCCGAGATACACTGCAAGCACCAATCCGATGCTCACGAGCGTCCCCCAGGGGACCCCGAGGAGCAACCGATTGCGGACGCGCCCGATCCACCGGCCGTTGGGTCGGTCGAGCCACCACATCAGCGAGACCGAGATGAGGAGCCCGCCAACGAGGATCATGCGCAGGGCCGGGGCAAGCACGCTCATAGCCCCCGACTGACGGGGCGGTGGCAAAAAGCCGTGGGGAATCTGGCGTGGGTCGTCACCCTTAAACGCCGGACTCGCGAACGGGGGTGTATGGATCTCCGGGTCATCGAGCAAAGCGACGACGAACTCCGCATCGAGATCGCGGGCGAAGACCACACGTTCATGAACGTGTTGAAGGGGGCGTTGCTCGAGACCGACGGCGTGTCTGCGGCGACCTACGACGTCAACCCCGAACAGTCGGGTGGGCAAACCGACCCCGTGTTGACGATCCGGACCGACGGCACCGACCCCCTGACCTGTCTGGAGGATGCCGCCGCACGGGTCAAAGATCAGACCGGCGCCTTCCGCGACGCCTTCGAATCCGCCGCGTAACCACCACTCGTTCCGTGGAGCGTGCTGTTCTCAGACTGGCCGCACCGGAACCCCCCGGTCTGCGAGGTAGGTCTTGACCTCGGGGATGGTGTACTCGCCCTCGTGGAAGATGGATGCGGCCAACGCGGCGTCGGCACCGACCTGGAACGCCTCGTACATGTGTTCGGGCCGGCCACACCCGGAGGAAGCGATGACCGGTGTCGAGACGGTGTCACATACGGCCTCGATCAACGGGAGATCGTACCCGTCGCGGGTACCGTCACGGTCGATTGAGTTGACGAACAGCTCCCCCGCCCCGCGGCTGGCGGCCTCCTCTGCCCACGCGAGGACGTCGACACCGGTCCCGTCGCGTCCGCCCCGGACCATGCACTCGTACCAACACCGCCCGTCGTCGACGTCGACGTAGTGGGTGCCACCGTCGTCGTACCTGCGTTTTGCGTCGACACTGACCACGATGCACTGCGTGCCAAAGGCCGTGGCCGCCTCGTCGACCAAGGCAGGTCGGTCCAGGGCGGCGGTGTTGATCGAGACCTTATCAGCGCCAGCGCGTAAGGTCTCCCGGACGTCGTCTGTCGTCCGGATGCCGCCGCCGACGAGCAACGGGATGAACACCTCGTCGGCGACGGACTCCACGACGTCAAGCATCGTCTCACGACCCGCACTGGAGGCGGTGATATCGAGGAAGACGAACTCGTCGGCCCCGACCGCGTTGTAGTGGCGTGCGAGTTCGACCGGGTCGCCCGTATACTTGAGGTCCTCGAAGTGGGTGCCAGAATACACCGCTGGGTCTCCGGCGTCGTCGAGGTCGACGTCGATACACGGGATCACCCGTTTGGTCAACACGGCCCCACGACCTCTCGTTGCTGGGAGGGTGTCACTATCGCCACGATGGCTGAGCAGACAACCTGGGGATGGAATAGTGTGACGGTGGTCGTTCCGACACCGATAAGGTCGGGGCGTGTCCACCGGCCACATATGAGTGAGGCCGACGGCGATCACCGGGTGACCGCACCACAACAGGACTACACCACCCGAGCGGTCGGGATCGGGTTCGCGGTCCTCGGTATCGGCGTGCTCGTCACGATGCTCGCCCCGTTCCTACTCGCGTAGCCCTCGCAGTGGACCGGCCACCTTTTCTACCCTCGGGTTGCTATCCGGAGGTGTGCTCGAGGTCGAGTTGCACGCCCACTCCGACGCCTCTCACGACGGTCGCGATCCCGTCGACCTCCTCTTAGAGCAGGCGGCGGCTGTCGGGCTCGATGGATTGGCCGTCACGGACCACGACACCATCGACGCCAGCCTCGAGGCCGTCGATCTGGCGCCGGAATACGGGTTGGTCGGCATTCCCGGTATCGAGGTGACGAGTGACGCCGGCCACGTCCTCGCACTCGGAGTGCGGGAGGCGGTGGCCCCGGGCCAGTCCTTCCGGGAGACCGTCGACCGCACCCATGCTCTCGGCGGGATCGCCATCGTCCCGCACCCGTTCCAGTCCTCCCGCCACGGGGTGGCGCCGAACATCAGCCAGGACGAACTCGCACTCGCGGACGCGATCGAAGTCTACAACTCCCGGCTGTTGACGGGTCGGGCGAACCGGCGGGCCGAACGGTTCGCGCGAGAACGAGGGTTACCGATGACAGCGGGCAGTGACGCCCACATCAGCGAGATGGTGGGACAAGCCCCCACACAGATCGATGCAGCGGACCGATCGGTGGAGGCGATCCTGGACGCGATCCGGGCAGGTCACACCTCCTTCGAGGGCAAACGGACGCCGTGGCACATCAGTATCCGTCAGGCACTGGGTGGGGTGCGCCGCCGGGTGAGAAACCGGTTGCGTGCGTTCCGATGACGGGCCGCTGCCGTGGCGCATCGCCCTCGTCGGTCGCGGAGGTCATCTCACGGGCGGCGGCACTGAGCGGCCTCGATGGGTTCGGCGGGGCGATGCCCGACGGTCGGCTCGTCAGGGACGTCCTCGGACGCGAACCCGTATTCTACGATCGCGAAACCGGGGACTGGGGATTCGAACCGGCTGCCGTTACCGACCCGGTGTCCGTTCCCGCCGGGTCCGTCGTCGATCCCGTCGAGGACACCCAGCACCACGTTCTCGTCCTCCCGTCGTCGACGCCACGATCCCCCGATGCGGCCCTCGACGCGCTCGAGACGGCGATCACCGACGCCCTCGCTGGAGTGCGGGACGTTCCCGTGGCCTTTTCCGGTGGTGTCGACTCCGGGGTCGTGGCCAGCGGGGTAGACGGACCGTTGTACGTGGTCGGGTTCCCGGAGGGGACCGACATCGAGACCGCACGCAGTGCCGCGATGGCCATGGACCGGGACCTCCGGGTCGTGGAGGTCGATGTCGCCACGCTCGAGCGTGTGGTCCCCGCCGTTGCGGAGGCCATCGGTCGGACCGACGTGATGAGCGTCGCCATCGCAACGCCGTTGTACGTCCTCGCGGAGGCGGTGGCCGATGATGGATACGACCGCCTCGCGTTGGGGCAGGGCGCCGACGAACTGTTCGCCGGCTACGAGAAACTCGCCGCGCCAGCCGGCGATGATCGAGTGAGCGCGGAATCGACGCTGGCCGCGCGTGATGAGGCACTGGCCACCATTGGCGACCAGATCGAACGGGACGTCTTGGCGGTGCGGGCCGCGGGGGTCGAACCGGTGGTGCCGTTGCTTGCGGACGGGGTCGTCGACGCCGCACTCGGTCTTCCGGAGTCGTTGTTGGTTCGCGGTGAGGCGCGGAAGGTGGGGTTGCGGCGGGTGGCTCGGGACCGACTACCCTCCGCGGTGGCGAGTCGGGACAAGCGAGCGATCCAGTACGGGACGTTGGTCGCCCGGGAACTCGATCGGTTGGCACGAGAGGCAGGGTTCAAGCGTCGGATGGGCGATCACGTCTCGACGTACATCCGGGCCCGGGTCGGTGACTCGGGAACGACCGTGGAGCGGAGATGACGTGAATGAGGGTCTGGGAGCTGTTGGTTGTGGGGCGTCGCCGGGAGCCCGCCCGGCAGATGGTGGCGACGATGCTGGGGGTGACGGTGGTGACGACGGGGTTGTTGGTCGGGGCGCAGACCGTGAGCGGCCCCTGGATCGGAGTCGGTGGTTTCCTGTTGTTGGCGGTGATGACCGTCGCCCTGCTCGGCGGTGCCTACCACGCGTTCACAAACGCCGGGGTGGTGGCGAGTTGTCTGCCGGTGACCGGGGTGGTCGTCGGTGTCGGGCTGGCCCGGACCGTGATGCACTGGGTCGGGTGGACGACGCCGAACCGGGGGTTGAGGACCGAGGACGTCGCGGTGGTGTTACTGGCTGTGGCGGTGGTGACGACGGTGGGCGCCACCGTCGTGGGCGTGGTGTGGCGACGGTAGGACGGTTCAGTCTTCGACGGGGATCTCGCCTTCGGCCTCGAGGAGTTCGTGGTAGCGGTTGCGGATCGTGACCTCGGAGATGTTCGCGACCTCGCTGACTTCGCTTTGGGTGACCTTCTGGTTGGTGAGCAGCGACGCGGCGTACACCGCGGCGGCGGCGAGGCCGACGGGGCTTTTCCCGGAGTGGACACCTTCGGCTTTTGCACTTTCGAGCAGGCTCCGGGCCCGGCGTTCGACCTCCTCGTCGAGGCCGAGGTCCGAGCAGAACCGGGGAACGTAGCTCGCGGGGTCGGCGGGCTGGACCTCCAACCCAAGTTCCCGGACGACATACCGGTAGGTGCGGGCGATCTCGTCTTTCTCCACGCGGCTGACGCGGGCGACCTCGTCGAGGCTCCGCGGCGTATTGGCTTGGCGAGCCGCCGCGTACAGACAGGCGGTGGCGACGCCTTCGATCGAGCGGCCGGGGAGGAGGTCTTCCTCGAGGGCTCGCCGGTAGATCACCGAGGCGGTCTCGCGGACCGGGTCAGGCAGCCCCAGCGAGGAGGCCATCCGGTCGATTTCGCCGAGGGCTTGTTTGAGGTTGCGTTCTTTGCTGTTGCGGGTGCGGAACCGTTCGTTCCAGGTGCGGAGCCGCTGCATCTTCTGGCGTTGCCGACTGGAGAGACTCTTGCCGTAGGCGTCTTTGTCCTGCCAGCCGATGTTCGTCGACAACCCCTTGTCGTGCATCATGTTCGTGGTGGGGGCGCCGACCCGGCTCTTCTGGTCTTTCTCCTGGGAGTCGAAGGCCCGCCACTCGGGCCCGCGGTCGATCTCGTCTTCTTCGACGACGAGGCCACACTCCGAACACACAGTCTCGCCTCGTTCCTCATCGCGGGCGAGATGACCACCGCACTCCGGGCAGACGAGTTCTTCGTCCTCCTGTTCCTCCTCTGCCGTCTCTTCGGTCTGCCGGTTGAGTCGAGTGTCGCTCATTTTGGGGATTCTGTGGTCTGCAGAACGTCGGATAGACACTGCATGCAAGGGACCGAAAGGGTTTAAAACCTTTGGCTAATTACGTTAAATTTCGGGTTCTCTGTGGGATGCTGTCCCACACCGGGAGTCGGGTCCCCGACGGGGACCGAAACCCTTACCGAGATTGTCCACCTCCGGCGTGTACATGAGCGATGCGGTCGACCCCGAGGCCGTCCGTCACGTCGCTGGATTGGCACGTGTCGACCTCTCCGACGAGGAGGTCGCGGCCTTCGCCGACCAGTTCGCGGCGGTCCTCGAGTATTTCGAGACCCTCGAAGACGTGCCGTCGACCGAGGCCGAACCCGAGCTCGTGAACGTCCTCCGCAGCGACGAGGTCCGGGACTCACTGGACCAGGACGCCGCCCTACAGAACGCGTCCGAGACCGAAGACGGGTACTTCCGGGGGCCGCCAGTCGGATGAGCCACGACGCGTTCATCACCGACACCCACATCGAGGGCGTCGATGACGGGCCACTCGCGGGTGTGACCGTCGCCGTCAAGGACAACCTCTCGACCGCCGGTGTCCGGACGACCTGCGGGTCCAAGATGCTCGCGGACTACGAGCCGCCGTACAACGCCACCGTCGTCGACCGCGTCCTCGATGCCGGTGCGACGATCGTCGGGAAGACCAACATGGACGAGTTCGGGATGGGCGGCACCACCGAGACCTCGGCGTTCGGCCCGACCACCAACCCGGTCGACCAGACCCGGGTCCCCGGTGGGTCCTCCGGGGGATCGGCGGCCGCGGTCGCGGCCGGGGACGCGGACGTGGCACTCGGTACGGACACCGGTGGCTCCGTCAGGAACCCCGCGGCGTTCTGTGGCGTGGTCGGCATCAAACCGACGTACGGTCTCGTCTCCCGGTACGGACTCATCGCCTACGCGAACAGCCTCGAACAGGTGGGCCCGATCGCCGACAACGTCGCGGATGCGGCGACGCTCCTGGACGTCATCGCCGGCCCCGACGACCGCGACGCCACCACCCAATACGAGGACGATGCGGGCCACCACCCCGCCGAGACCGCCGAGTACGTCGGCGCGGTGGGAGACCCGGTCGCGAACCTGACCGTCGGGGTGATCACCGACCTGCTCGACGGCGCAGAGGACCGTGTCGTCCAGACGTTCCAGGAAGCCCTCGAGACGTTGCGGGCCGAGGGCGTCGACACGATCGATGTCAGTCTCGAATCCCTCGACCACGCGTTGGCCGCCTACTACGTGATCGCGATGTCTGAGGCCTCGTCCAATCTCGCCCGGTACGATGGCGTCCGGTACGGGGTCACCGGTGGGGATGGGGGAGACTGGAACGAGGCGTTCGCCCGCGCTCGGGAGGCCGGGTTCGGTGACGAGGTCAAGCGCCGAATCCTCCTGGGGACCTACGCACTCTCGGCCGGGTACCACGAGGCCTACTACGAGAAGGCCCAGGACGCACGCGCATGGGTGAAACAGGACTTCGATACGGCATTGGAGGAGGCCGACCTCCTGGCCACGCCGACGATGCCGATCGTGGCTCCGGAACTCGGTGAGCGGATCGAGGATCCGATGCAGCTGTATCTGATGGACGCGAACACGGTCCCGGTGAATCTGGCGAACCTGCCCGCGATCAGCGTGCCTGCAGGGCGAGCCGATGGGTTACCCGTCGGCCTGCAGTTGATCGGCCCTGCGTTCGGCGAGGAGACCCTGATCAGGGCGGCAAGCGTCCTGGAGTAGTCACTGGCTGCCTCACTGGGGTTGGTCGTCCTCGTAGGCGAGACTCATCACCCATTGTGAGAAGGCATCGCTGCGGGCGTCGATCTCCTCCTCGCCGACGAACGGTGACAGCATATCGCCAGCCATCAACAGGGAGAAGTCGAGGTCTTTCTCGTCGACGATCGGCTCGAGTTTGTACGTGGTGTGGCCGTTGTGGACCGCCTCCTCTCGCTCGATGAGTCCGGCCTCTTCGAGACTCGTTGCGATCCGACTCCCCTTCCGGGAGGAGACGTCCAGCTCCTTCCAGAACTGGCTCTGATAGATCACGCCGTGGTCCCGGACGAGTTCGAGTCCGCGGCGTTCGTCAGCCGAGAGGTCGGCCTCCTCGTCGTCTGCCATACATCGACTACGGGGTGGAGCCGGTTTAAACCCTGTCGTCCGCCTCGACGTCCCGGAGCTGGGCCCGGACGGCCTCGCGGTCGACGGTGCCGGAGCCGGTTCGGGGGAGGGCGTCGGCGAACGCGACCGTTCGCGGGCACTCGAAGGCGGCCAGCTGGCTCCGGCAGTGCTCGCGGACGACCTCGACGGTGAGGTCGGCGTCGGCCGCCGGGACGACTAGGGCGGCGACCCGTTCACCCCAGTCTGGGTCGTCGACGCCGACGACGGCGGCGGCCTCGATCGCCGGGTGGCGCTGGAGGACATCCACGACGGTCGCGGGCGCCACGGTCTCGCCACCGGTGGAGATGCGGTCGTCGAGGCGGCCGTAGATGGTGAGGCGCCCGGCCTCGTCGCACCTGCCGAGGTCCCCGGTGTGGAGACCCCGGTCGTCGTAGGCTGCCTGGGTCTGGTCTCGGTCGAGGTACGCGGGGGCGACGGTGGGGCCGTCGACGACGATCTCTCCGATCTCGCCGGGGGCACAGATCCGCCCGTCTTCGTCGACGATGGTGACGTCGGTCACGAGCAAGGGGTGGCCGACCGTGGTCGGGTCGTCTGCCACCTCCGGGGGTCGGGCGGTCGTCACCTGGGAGGCGGCCTCGGTCAAGCCGTACGTGGGGTGGACGGGGATGTCCGCGGCCAGTGCCCGCTCGATCAGCGACTCGCCAGCCGGGGCGCCACCGAGTAACACCGTCGACAGGGATGGCGGTGGATTCCAGTCGGCATCGAGGAGGCGGCGGAGCATCGTCGGCACGAGGGAGAGGCCGGTGATATCGGCGTCCGCGAGCGTGGTTGCGGTCGTCTCGACGTCGAACCCGGGTTGGACGACGAGGGTGGTGCCGTACACGACGGTGCGGATGATGGGTGCCAGCCCGCCCATGTGGTAGATCGGGAGACAGTCGAGCCAGCGATCCCCTGGCTGGACGCCGAGCCGCATGGCGGACCCGATGGCGCTGGTGAGGAGGTTGGCGTCGGTGAGGCGCACGCCTTTGGGGGCCCCGGTGGTGCCGGAGGTGAACACCACGAGCAGTTCATCCGTGGGGCTGCGGTCGACTGGTGGTGCCTGACCGGGCCCCGGTGAGAGCGTCGTGACCGCGTCCTCGTCGACGGACTCGAGGGCGTACCACCGTCGATCGGCGGTCGAAGTCGCGATGGCTGCGGTGTCGGCTTCACAGAGGACGGTGGCGACGTCGGCGCGCCGCAGTCGGGTGTGGATGCCCTCGGCGGGCCGGTCGGGATTGAGGGGGACGACGCTGGCTCCGAGGCGTGCGATCGCCCAGAAGAGTTCGACAAACCTGGTGCCCAGTGGGAGCAGGACCGCGACTCGGTCGCCGGGGTCGACGACATCGGCGAGGGCGGTGGCGATCTCGCCGGCCCGGGCGTCGAGGGTGGCCACATCGTGGTGGGTGTCCGTCGCCGTGTCGATGAGCGCTGGTCGATCCGGTGTCGACGCGGCGCGGTGGCGCAGGAGGTCCTGGCGTGGCCAGTCACGCATCATCGGGGGTGGTTGGCGCGAGGCCATTACCGTTGCCCTCCGGGACGTCGAGGACGCCGTCGTGGACCCGCGGGGATTCGTCGACGAGGTCTGTCACCAATCGGTCGCCGGTCGCGAGGCCAGCCGGTGTGGGGGCAGGGAGTGTCGCAGCGATGTGGGAGGCGGCGGTGCGGGCGAGGGCGGCGTCGAACGTCGTCGACAGGATCGGTGTCACCCCCTGGTCGAGGGCGGTCTGGGCGGCCTGGTGGCTGCGTTCGATGCCGCCGATCGCCATTGGTTTGAGTACGACAGCGTCGGCAGCGTCGGCGGCGACGATCGCCTCGAGCCCGTGTTCGACCACGGCTTCATCCAGGGCGACGGGGGCGCCGGTGTCGCGGAGGGCAGCGTGGCCCGAGAGATCCGTCGAGGCCATGGGTTGTTCGAGCAGCGGCGGGGCCACGGACCCGAGGGCGTCGAGGAAGCCGTGTGCGGCGTCACTCGACCACGCACCGTTGGCGTCGACGCGGACGATGGTGTCCCCGGGCGTCGCCTCGTGGACGCGTCGCACCCGCCTGGCGTCGGCATCGGGGGTCCTGGCTCCGACTTTGAGTTTGAGACAGGAATATCCCGCATCGGTTGCGGTGGTCGCGGCGGCGACGGTGGCCTCGGCGGGGGCGTCGTCGATGGTGGCACACACCGGTACGGCCTCGACGGTGTCGGTGGCGCCGAGGTAACGGTGGAGTGGACGGTCGGCGCGGCGAGAACGGGCGTCGAGGATGGCGAGGTCGACCGCGTGGCGGGCCGCGGGGTGGTCGGCACAGGCGTCGCGGGCACCAGCGGGGTCGTCGGCTTCGAGGGCAGCGGTCGCCGCTTCCAAGCGGAGTTCGCAGGCCCGGAAGGATTCGGTCCAGCCCGGAAGCGGGGTCGCCTCCCCGTAACCGACACTGGACTCCGTCTGGAGCTCGAGTACGAACCCCTCTCGCCGGGTGATCGTCCCGGCCGCCGTCTCGAAGGGCGTGGACAAAGCCAGCGAGAACGGGTGGATGACGGCCTTCATAGCGCTAACCCGACTCCAAAGAGGATGGCATACCCCGCCAGGAGCATCCCGGTGCGTTCCAAGGCGGGGTTGAGGTGCTCGGTATCGCCGTGGGTGGCCACCGTCTGGAGGAGCCAGATCGCCAGGGGCAGGGTCGCGAATGGCAGGAGGATGGTCGCGTTCCAGCCATCGACGTACATGGCCGGGGGGACGAGGTAGGCGACGGCGAGTAATCCGGCGAACTCGATCCGACTCCACGTATAGCCCAGCCGAACCGCGAGGGTGCGTTTACCGGCTGTGCGGTCCTCTTCGAGGTCACGCACGTTGTTCACGACGAGGATCGCCGTCGAGAGGGTCGCCACCGGGAGGCTCACCACGATGGCGATCGGGGGAGCGGTGTGGGATGGCATCCACAGCGGCAGGGGGTCTGCCAGGACGGTCACGGCCTGGACGTAGTAGGTCCCCGTGACGGCGATCACGCCGAAGAAGACGAAGACGAACAGGTCCCCGAACCCGTGGTAGCCCAAGGGGTAGGGGCCGCCGGTGTATGCGATGCCGGCGGCGACCGAGGCGAGGCCGACCACGAGGATGGGGAGCCCGCCGACGTACACGAGGTAGGTGCCGACGAGGATGGCCGCTCCGAAGGTCACGATCATGGCGGTGCGGACGGTCTCGGGGGCGAGCAATCCGGCGGCGGTGACGCGGGTGAACCCCTCGCTTTCGGGGGTGTCGACGCCCTGGACGGCGTCGTAGTAGTCGTTCGCGAAGTTGGTGCCGATCTGAATGAGGGCGGCGCCGATGAGCGCGGCGACCGCCGGGCCGATGGCGAGGACGTCGTGGGCGACGGCGAGACCGGTGCCGACGACGACGGGGGCGATGGCGGCGGGTAACGTCTGGGGCCGCGCGGCGATCACCCAGGCCTCCGGTCGGGACACATCGGCAGCCGTGGTCATCACCCCGCGTTTCGGCCGGGGATGGAAAGTGACTACGGTTCCGGGCAACCAGAACGACGATAACGGTTGGGGTATGCGATTGGATTGATGGAGCCGACCGATCCCCGCGAGCGGTACGAGGACCTCTACATCGACGGGGACACCGAACATGTCGACGCGGAGACGTTCCGCGACCGGCGTCGGATGGAGACCTTCCAATCCGGGTGGGTGGTCGTCGGCACCGTCTTCGACCCCAGCGACCGGGTGTTGTTGGTCTCGGATGGTGATCAGTGGTTCGCGCCTGGGGGCACCCGACGACCCGGGGAGACCCTCGCGGAGACACTGGTCCGTGAGGTCGAGGAGGAAGCCGGGGTCCCCGTCGACCCGGTGCGACCACACGCCGTATTCGACCAACGGGTCGTCGGGCCTGACGGCGACGAGATCGGGTTTACATTGGTCGGGTACGAGGCCCGCACCGACGCAACCACGACGGGGTCCGAAGTTGACGTCGTCGACGGGGAGATCGAGACGGCCGCGTTCCACGAGACGATCCCCGATCCGGTCTTCGGTGCGTCGCTGCTCGGGGAGTTGCTCGACCGTGGGACCCCATCGGCGTGGTCGGCCGCTGCCGTCGAGTGATGGCCTCAGTAGTGCCAGGGGAACCCCGAGAAGTCGGGGTCCCGGTCCTCGAGGAAGGCGTCACGACCCTCTGTGGCTTCTTCAGTCCCGTACGCGAGACGGGTGGCTTCCCCGGCGAACAGTTGCTGGCCGACCATCCCGTCGTCGGCCATGTTGAACGCGTACTTCAGCATCCGCATTGCCGTCGGTGACTTCTCCGTCATCTCGGTCGCCCACTCGTAGGCGACCGATTCGAGGTCGTCGTGGGCGACCACCTCGTTGACCATGCCCATGTCTGCGGCGGTCTCGGCGTCGTATGTCTGTCCGAGGAAGAAGATCTCCCGCGCCCGTTTCTGGCCGACCTGTCGGGCGAGATACGCTGACCCGAAGCCGCCATCGAAGGAGGCGACGTCCGGGTCGGTCTGTTTGAACTTCGCGTGAGCCTCGCTGGCGAGGGTGAGATCACAGACGACGTGGAGTGAGTGGCCGCCGCCGACGGCCCATCCGGGGACGACGGCGATGACGGGTTTTGGCATGAACCGGATGAGGCGTTGGACCTCGAGGATGTGGAGGCGTGCGGGCTCGTCGCTGTCCGCACCGTACTCGTATCCGGCCCCGCCTCTGACGGACTGGTCCCCGCCGGAGGAGAACGCCCAGCCGCCGTCCTCGGGCGACGGGCCGTTGCCCGTCAACAAGATCGCGCCGATGTCTGGTTGGGTGCGGGCGTGGTCGAGGGCGTCGTACAGTTCGTCGACGGTCTGTGGCCGGAAGGCGTTCCTGACGGCGGGTCGATCGAAGGCGATCCGGACCACGGGGTCCTCGGTTGCCCGGTGGTAGGTGATGTCCTCGAAGGCGGTGACCTCCCGCCACCGGGTCGTGTCCATCAACGCTGAGACCATGCGCCGGTGTGAGTGGGGCGCCCACAAAGGGTTCCCGGTCCCGTCGCCGTCGACCGGTTCACCCGGCGGTCCCGAGCCTCCACGATTTAAGTAATCCCGGGAGTAGTCCTGCACGAGGGACAGAGCTCATGAGCTTATACGAGGACCTGCGGAAGAACTGGGAGTCGGCGATCGTCGCCGTCGTCGGTGCCTGGATCGTGGCCGCACCGTTCATATTCGATAAGACAGGAATCGGTGTCACTCTGAGTGGCGTGATGATCGGGTTGATCATCATGAGCTATGGTGCCTACGACGTCAAGCAAAAGCAGATCTGGGGGAACCGCATCGCGCGGTACTGGGCCATGACCGGGCTGGGCCTGTGGGTTGCGGTGTCGCCGTGGTTCTTCCACACGCCCAACCCCTTGCGGACGAGTAACCTTGTTTCGGGGTTGATCGTCGCCGTGTTGGGTGGCTATCAGTGGTATGACAACAGGGAGACATCGGTCGATCCGACCGAGCTCGGGTCTGATTTCAGGAACAACTGAGGCGAGTTCAGTCCACGGCGTCGGTGATCTGGTCGGTGACGCGGGCCCGGGTCTGGTGGCTGGTGGCGGCGTCGGTTTCGACCTCGATCACCTGGGTGCCGGCCGTCGCCAGTGAGTCGGTATACCGTGCCCGAAACGTCTCCAGGGATGTTATGTGGCCGTACTCGAGGTCGTAGAGGGCGGTCGAGGGTTCGAAGTCGAGACCGTGTGGGGTGCGGAAGTACTCGGTGAACGGCGGGTCGAAGTCGGCAATGGGTAACATATGGAAGATGCCGCCACCGTCGTTGTTGATGAGGACGATGGTGGCGTCGACCGCACACCGGTCGATGGCGAGCAACCCGTTCATGTCGTGGTAGTACGCGAGGTCGCCGAGCACGGCCACGAGTGGGTCGTCGGTCGCTGCGCCGGCGCCGAGCGCGGTGGAGGTGACACCGTCGATGCCACTGGCGCCGCGGTTGCCCACGGTGGTGATCGGCGTCGTCGTGGGAGAGGCGAACCGGTCGAGATCGCGGATGGGGGTACTGTTCGAGACGGCGAGGGTGGCCTCCGCTGGGGCGGCTTCGACGACGGTGCGGAGGACGGCACCCTCGAAAAACGGGGCATCCGCGAGGACCGAGCGCGCCGCGGCGTCGGCATCCTCCCAGCGACGGTGCCAGGCACCTCCGGAGACGGGGTCGACGTGGTCGGCGAGGGCAGTTGCGGTCGGTCCGGGATCGCCGACGAGGAGGTCGGTTGCCCTGAACTCAGCTTCCCGCCAGTCCCCCGCGGGATCGACGAGCAGTTGGCGGGCGGTACTCGCGGCGAGGTACTGGCGGAGGGGTTTCGACGTGGGCGAGGCGCCGAACCGGAGGACGATGTCCGGCGTCGGCCAGTCCGAGACATCGTCGAGATACGCATCGTAATGACCGATTACCGTGGCGTCGGTGGCGGCCGTGCCGAACCGGAGTTGGGACAGGGGATCGGCGAGGATAGGTGCGTCGATCCGGGCTGCCAGGGTCGTGATCGGGGCGGTGGCGGCGGTTGCGGGGTTCTGGGGGCCACATACGACGAGCGGTCGGTCGGCGTCGTCGATCGCGGCGGCGACCGTTGCAGTCACCTCAGGCGAGGGGGTTGTTGTGCCGTCGTGGAAGTTGACGTAGGCACCATCCCGGCCGGTGGCTGCCGCGGGCGCGTCCGCGGTGAAGGCGTCGGGGACCTCG
This sequence comes from Halobacteriaceae archaeon, assembly GCA_042216925.1. GTDB lineage: Archaea > Halobacteriota > Halobacteria > Halobacteriales > Halobacteriaceae > JBDGTJ01. The sequence continues at coordinate 10,189 of JBDGTJ010000027.1, read as the reverse complement.
ACGGGTTCCAGGGGTTTCCGGAAGGGGAGGTTGAGGTGAACGGGTCCCATCGGGCTGGTCTGGGTTGTCGCGACCGCACGGGCGATGGTGGTGCGCAACGACCGGAGTGCCCGGTCGTCGGCTTCGGGGAGGCCAGGGTCCCGGTACCAGCGGACGGCATCGCCGAAGAGTTTCGTCTGGTCGATCGTCTGGTTGGCGCCGCTGTCCTGGAGTCCTGGCGGGCGGTCGGCGGTCAGGAGGAGAAGCGGGACGCGGCCGGCATCGGCTTCGAGGACGGCGGGGTGGAGGTTCGCGGTGGCGGTGCCCGACGTGGTGACGATGGGGGTTGGTCGCCCGGTCATCCGGGCGCGGCCGAGGGCGAAGTACGCGGCCGACCGTTCGTCCAACAGTGATCTCGCGGTGATGGCGTCGTGGTCGGCGATGGCTGCGGTCAGCGGCGTGGAACGACTGCCAGGGGCGATGACTGCGGTGTCGATGCCGGCGGCGGCGAGTTCCGCGGCGATGGCGCGGGCCCACACCGTGTTGGCATAGGGTGCCGTCATTCCAGTTCCTCGAGGATCGGGCGGTACTTCGGTTGGAGTTCGGCCCACTCCTCGTCGGGGTCGGAGTCGGCGACGATGCCGTTGCCTGCATAGAGGGTTGCGCTGTTGTCGGCGCCGACAGCCGACCGGATTGCGACGGTGAACTCGCCGTCGCCGTTTCCATCGAACCATCCGACGGGCGCGGCATACCAGCCACGGTCGAATGTCTCGGTCTCCTGGATGGTCGCCAAGGCGGTCGCGGGGGGAACGCCGCCGACGGCGGGGGTCGGGTGGAGGGCCTCGACGATGTCGAGGACGTGATGGTCGGCGTCGAGGCTGGCGGTGATCGGGGTCTGGAGATGTTGGATGTTGCTCAATCGGCGGATGCCCTGGTCGCCGGTGGTGACCGTGCCGAAACGACTGAGTTGCTCGACGATTGCGTCGACGACGAGGCCCTGTTCGGCCTGGAGTTTCTGGCTGTCGCGGAGGCGGGCGGCGGCCTCGGCGTCGGCCTCCGGGGTCGCCCCGCGTTCGGCCGACCCTGCCAGGGCCTCCGTGGTGACGTCGCGATCGCGGACCCGGACAAGTCGTTCTGGTGGGGCGCCGACGAAGGCGGCGTCGCCCGTGAGATCGAGAAGGAACCGATAGCAGTCCGGGTACCGGTGCCGAAGTCGCTCGACCAGTGACGGTCCATCGAAGGCCCCGCCTAACTCGGCGCGGAGCACCCGGGCCAACACCACCTTCTCGAGGTCGCCCCCTCGGATGTGCTCGAGGACCGTCGTGACATCCTCACGCCAGGTCGAGCGGTCGGGGGTCGAGTCGGTCCCGACAACGCCGGGTGGATCGGCGAGGGGGCGCATCGCGGGTTCCTCCTCGAGGGCCGCGGTGAGGGCATCGAGGTCGGTGATGAGGTCGTCTGGGTCGATGCCATCCCCGGCGTGGGTGACGGTGACCCAGGTGGTGGTCCCGTCACTGACCACCTGGGTGTGCGGGAGGACGAACGCCGCGGCGGGAAAGCCGGTCCAGGGGGCGGTCGGGGTGTGGGTGTCGGTGAACGAGAACCCGCCGACGAATCGAGGCCGGGCGATCGGGGGACCGTCGAAGTCGATGGACGTGAGCACTGCCTCGCCGTCGGCCCGGATCGAGTCGAATCGGTGTTGGCCGTCAGCGGTGAGTTCGGCGGCGGCGCCGGCCCCGACCAGGGTCACGCCATCGGGACTCGTCCACTGGACGCGTGGGGTCGATCGACCCTCGAGGAAGGCAGGGGCCGATACCGGTGGGGTCTCCCGGGATCGGCTGACGACGGCGAGTTGGCTGGACATCTCGCCGCCGCTCGTCCCACTCATTGGAGAGTGCTGGCGTGGCCGGTGGCTTCAGTCTGTTCCTTCCGGCCGCGACCTCATCCGTACCGGTCCTCCGTCCAGGGGTTGGCGGTGACCGAGTACCCGCGTTTCTCCCAGTACCCGCGTTCTGGTTCGGTGAGGAACTCGACACCTGTCACCCATTTCGCGCCTTTGTACGCGTACCGGTGGGGGGTGACGACCCGGAGCGGGCCACCGTGGTCCGGGGGAAGGGGGTCACCGTCGAGTTCCCAGGTGAACAGGACCGCATCTCGGAGACAGTGCTCGAGGGGGAGGTCGGTCGTGTAGCCGTCGGCGGCGTGGAACAGAACATGGACCGCATCGTCGGTGACGCCGGCGCGGTCGGCGATGACCGGGAACGGGACGCCGTGGAACCGACAGTCGAGGCGACTCCACCCGGTGACACAGTGGAAGTCCTGTCGTTGGGTTTCGCTGTCCAAGGCGGTGAAGGCCTCCCAGTCCAGGGTCATCGGGGATGCGACGGCGCCCTCGATCTCGATGGTCCAGTCAGCTCGGTCAACCGAGGGGACGTCGCCTTTCGAGAGGACGGGGAAGTCCGTGGTCTCGTACTGGCCTGGGGGAAGCCGGTCGCCATCGAACTCCTCGTGAAGGTCGGTGACGTCCCGAACGGGCATGCCCGGGGCTGTGGCCGGTGGCCGGGTAGCCTTGTCGGTTCGTGATCGACCCCCAGCGGATTCGACCCAGGGAGCCCCAATAACCTTAAATGTCCCCTCACGAAAGTCGAAACCGTCAGATGCCGAAGGTAGAGGTCAACGTCCCCGACCACATCGAAATGCAGATCGCACAACTCGTCGATCAAGACGAGTTCGTCAGTCGCGAGGAGGCCATCGAGGAGCTGCTCGCGGCGGGCATCCGTGCGTACAAGACCAGCGGGCCAATGGACGACGAACAGGCGATGGAAGAGGAGGGCATGATGGGCCACGACGACGAGTACGTCTTCTAGACGGGCTGTGCCATCGGTTCCCGGGAAACGCTTAAACGCGGGACACGCCAACCGGGAGGCATGCATAAGGACGAACTCCTCGACCTCCACGCCCATCTCCTCACCATCAAGGAGTACTTCGAATCCAAGGAGGATGTCGACCCGGAACTGTTCGAGCCATACGAGCAACTCGACGTCGACCCCGACGACGTCCATAAATCCAAAAGCGAACACAAACACGCCGTGTTCGTCCTCGGGAACGCATTAGCCTCGGCGATGAGCGAGGACGAGTTCTCGAGTGCCGGCCGGTTGAGCAAGCGGATGGCGGAGCTGGCCGACGACGCGAGCTCGAAGTTGTGATCGGGCGGTAGATACTTCAGTTGGTCCATCGGTGGTAAACTATGGACGGCGACATCGTCGACCAAATAACTTCCTGGGACTCCAAACCGGTTTCCGGCGGTCATGCGGGGCTGCACGATCTTGCAACTGAGGGCTTCTCCGGCGCCGTGTCGGCAGCCGACACCTGGCTGTTCTTCTTGAACGGGAACGTCGTCGGCGTTTTCGATGGCGACATCGAGGCGGTCGCTGACGCCGACGGCACCGCCTACCAGGCGCCGGGAATGGCGTTGCCGTTGTTGTTCACGATGCAGGAACGCGGCGGTGAGCAGAAGGCCAAATACTACACCGAGGACACCCCGTTGCGGGATGTCGACGAGACCCTCGAAGACGCGAACTTCACCGGGTACGTGGAGCTCTCCGAGAACGTGTTGAGCGGTGACTACTACGTCGTCTACCACGGCGGTCGGTCGTTGGCGGCGGCCTTCGTCGGGAACCAACGGGAGGTCATCACCGGCGAGGAGGCCTTCGAACGGGCGGCCGACGAGGTCGGCATCTACGAGGTGTGGACCGATTCGATCGACGTCGTCGACATCCCCGAACCGTCGGATCCATCGACCGACGGGGCGGCGGTCGTCGAGGAGGCCGAGTCCGACGTCACCACGGACACCGCCCCCGTCGACTCGGACCCCGGCCCCAAAGATCCGGTCGAGGCGTCAGGGCCTGATGAGGGGTCGACCGAGGAGGAGTCGCCCGCGACGACCGACGACGAGGTGGAGCAAGATCAACCGGACCCGGTCGAGGAGTCGCGTTCGTCAGCCGACGGGATGACGGCCTCGGGGACAGCCGATGACGCCGTATCACCGGCCCAGGAAGAACGGTTCGACGAGGAGGCTGAATGGCGAGAGACACGGACGATCCCCTCGTTGTCCCCCTCTGAGGAGGACCCCGACGCCGACCAGGCTGTGGAGTCCCCCAATCCCTCGGCGTCTCCCCCGGACGCCACCCGAGAGGAGTCCGCCGACATCGAGTCGCGACTCAAACGGCGGCAGTCGCAGGTCGCCGACCTCCAAGAACGAGTGGAGGCCCTGACCGCCGAACGGGATCAAGCGGCGTCCCGACGGGAGGAACTCGAAACCGAACTCGCGTCGGTACGGGAGGAACGGGATCGGTTGGCCGACCGGGTCGAGACGCTCGAAGCTCGAATTGAGGAGGACACGACAGCGACGGACACCGCCAGCGGATCGACCACGCTGGATCCCGAGACGGCCCTCGCCCAGACGAACCTCTTCGTCCGGTATGGGTCGCGGAGTGACGCCACCCTCGAGGCCGTCGCAGAGGGCGCGAGTCAGGAACAGGTGAACGCGAACCTCCAACTCGATCACCACACGCAGTTCGATGCGGAGGCGGTGACCATCGACGGAGAGGAGTTCACGCCGTTTCTCTCCCAGACCCCGGAGTACGCCTTCGTCGAATGGGTGATCACGGAACTTCCCTACGAGATCCGGGAGACCGATCACGGCAACGACCTTCGGGAGTTATACAGTGCCATCCCGAAGGTTGATCGGGCCCAGCTCCGGGGGACGGTCACCGCCCAAACCGACGACGGGGAGGTGACCGCCGACTACGACGTCGTCCTCCGTGGCAGGAAAGGGGACCCATTGGTCGTCGCGAGCATCAACGACAGTCGCGACCCGGTCACCGGGCCGATGTTGTCCGACCTCGTCGAGCGGACCTCGGCGATCGCGGCGGACACGCCGACACTCGGGGCGGCGATGTCGGTGACAGCGAGTTTCTTCAAACCCGAGGCCCTGGAGGTCTCCGAGGAGGCAACATCCGGTGGCTTCCTCAGTCGGGACTCCAGGGCGAGTTTCGTTCGCACGGCACGGAAATCGGGGTATCACCTCTGTCTCGTCGAGTCACGGAACGGGTCCTTCCACGTGACGGTCCCGGAACTCTGAGACGATCTGTCTGACCAGGCCGCCGCCGAGAAATCAGGCCGAGGACTCTTCGAGGGCTTCGCGGGTGAGTTTCATCGCGTCGAGTTTCTCGACGATGCCGTCGATCTTCTGGTCGAGTTCTTCGACGAAGTCGGCGGTTTCCTCGGTGGTGATGGCGCCCTGACTCGACGGTTCGATGAGATTCTCTTCTTCGAGGACACGCAGGGAGTACCGGACTTTGTGGTGGGGGTACCCGGTCTCGTTGGACATCTTCACGATGCCGATCGGTTCGCTCTCGATCACCATTCGCAGTACCTGCAGATGTCGTTCCAGCATGTCGACTTCCTTCTCCAGCCGATCTATCATGACACGTGTTAACTTGTCGGGACCACTTTTAAACATTCCCCTCCGCGACGGTTCGTCACCGTCACTTCCGGGAGGTCCGTCATAATCCTTGTGAAGGGTTGACGCCGAGATCGCCTGGCTGTCCGGACATCCTGGCGAGGGGATGATTGGATCGACGGGGACCTATCAGATACGGGGGACATCCACGATCGGGGGTATCGAAACCCGTATGAGAGGGCCCCCGGAACCGATGGCCGTTATGACCGCAACCATCGTCGGCGCCCAGTTAGGCGACGAGGGCAAAGGCGGGGTGGTCGACCTGTTCGGGGATGCCACAGACGTCGTCGTCCGGTACCAGGGCGGGGACAACGCGGGCCACACCGTCGTCCACGGGGGTGAGGAGTTCCAACTCTCCTTGGTCCCCAGTGGCGCCGTCCGGGGCCACGTGGGGGTGTTGGGCAACGGGTGTGTGATCAATCCCCGGACCCTGTTCGACGAACTCGATGCGTTGCGCGATCGCGGGATCGACCCCGACGTCCGGGTCGCCGAACGCGCCCACGTCATCCTCCCCTACCATCGTGCATTGGACGGGATCGAGGAATCTGCAAAGGAGGGCGACGATCTGGCGGCCGGGACGACGGGTCGTGGCATCGGTCCGACCTACGAGGACAAGGCGGGGCGGCGTGGTATCCGGATCGGCGACCTCCTTGATCCGGAGACGTTGCGTCGTCGCCTGGAGTACGTGGTCCCCCAGAAACGAGCGTTGTTCGAGGAAGTCTACGAGGAGTCGCCGGGCGAGGTCGTCGACCTCGAGGCCCTCCACGATGAGTTCAGGACGTACGGCCGACGGTTACGGGAGGAGGACATGACCGTCGACGCCGGGGCCTACCTCCGTGACCGGGTGGCCGATGGCGCGACGCTGTTACTCGAGGGTGCCCAGGGCACCAGTCTGGACATCGATCACGGCGTGTATCCCTATGTCACGTCATCGAACCCGACGGCGGGTGCGGCGGCGACGGGGACCGGCCTCCCACCGTCGACGATCGCGGACGGCGAGATCGTCGGGGTGGTGAAGGCGTACCTCTCACGGGTCGGTCCCGGCCCGTTACCCACAGAACTCGAGGGCGACCTCGCCGAGACCATTCGTGAGCGAGGCGGGGAGTTCGGGACCGTCACCGGGCGGCCGCGGCGCGTCGGGTGGTTGGACGTCCCGATGTTGCGACACGCCACGGACCGGAACGGGTTCACCGGGTTCGTCCTGAACCACGTCGACGTGCTGGCCGGACTCGATGAGATTCGGGTGGCCCACGCCTACCGGCTCGCAGGCGAGACCCGCGAGACGATGCCGACGACGACCGAACGCTGGGGCGAGTGCGATCCCGTGTATCGCCGCTTCGAGGGGTGGCCGACCGTCGACTGGGCGACGGTCGCGACCGAGGGGTACACGGCGTTACCGGCCAACGCCCGGTCCTACATCGAGTATCTGGAGGATGAACTCGGGGTGCCGGCGATCGCCGTCGGCGTGGGTCCGGACCGGGACCTCACCGTCGTGCAATCCCACCCGCTCGCAGAGTGACCCGGCACGTTTTTGCCGGTCGGCGTTGACCGTGGCGCCATGAAGGAGTCCCTGATGGACATCATCTGCTGTCCGCTCGATAAACACGAGCTCGAACTCGAGATCGAAGAGCAGGACGGCGAGGAGATCCTCGAGGGGTCGTTGACATGTACGGAATGTGGTGAGGTGTACCCCATCGAGGACGGGATCCCGAACCTGTTGCCCCCGGATATGCGGGAGGACGCGGCGGCCTAACCAGGGGCGAGGTTTTTTAGTCTGTCACGGGTGAGTCTCAGGTCGTGCCGGAGACACTCCCCGTCCACCTCAATCGGGAAACCATCCATGACGTCGAGGCGCCGGCCTCCTTCGAGGCGCCGGGGACGTTCTCGGTCGTCGTCGAGAACCACGGGTCGGACTCCCATGTGCATCTCCACCTGGACGACGATCTCTCCCGGATCGCCCGCATCGATGCGGGTAACCACTACGTCGAGGGTGGGACGACGCGGTCGGTGTCCATCGAGGTCGCCGATGGCGCCAGTGGAACCGGGTATCTCGACGTGGTGACGGGGTACGGCGCCCAACGGGAGAGCGTCGCGGTCACCATCGACCCCGAGGGATCGGAGACGGTGACGGTCGACGAGGATCTCGGGACCCCACAGCGCGAACCCGTCGATCGGGAGGCCGCCTCGAGCGATTCCGGGTGGGCCATCGACGAGGTGACGGCACCGGCGAGCATCGTTGCGATCGCGGCGGTGGTCCTGGCGGTGGTCATCGCGGTGAGCAGCGACATCGGGGCGCTGATCGTCGGCGGATTGGCTATTGTGCTAGGTGTTGCCGTGGCAGCGTATTACATCCTCACCGCCTAACCCCCGATATCGGGGGACAGCGGTGGAATCAGGGATGGCCTGAAATCCTCTGGCAGCCCCTGATGGTTTGGACGGAATTCTCAATCCGAGGCATATTTTCGAACAGTGTTTTCTGCCGGCCGATTACAAAGGAGGGGGAGTCCATGGGGTGGAGTACAGGTCAGGGCTCCACCTGACAGAACAACGATGACCGACGATGACAACTCAACTGGCTTGACGCGGCGACGAGCACTCACCGCGTTGGGCGTGATTGGTGCAGGCAGCGCCGCTGCTGGCGCTGGGACGTTCGCATTGTTCAGCGACACAAAAACCGGAAGCGCCGGCCTCAATGCCGGGACCATCTCGTTGGTGAAGAGTAGCTCAGTGTCGTTCAAAAGCGGCGATATCAAACCGACAGACCAGGGCTCGAGTTACGCTACGTTGAAAAAGGATTCCGGGACATCACTTACCGGTGACCTCTCGATCAGTGTCCCGAGTGTCACCAGCAGTGAAAGTGACAACCCGTCCGCCGAGACGAACACGTCAACCCCGGGTGAACTCGACGACCAGGTCCAACTCAAGATCTGGATCGGGACCGATAGCGGTTCTGACACCACCGTTGACGCCGGCGACATCGGGCTGAATGCCGATGGATCGACGACCTCCGGGACCAAAGGAGCCTGGGAAGCCGCTTCCCAGTATAATGGGACGGCCTGGTCGAACGTCCTACCAGGGTTCTCCGGCCCGGTGACGTTCAACGTCGAATGGAAATTCCCCGACTTGGGGACGAACAATCAAGCCCAAGGCGATACCCTGACGGTCGATTTCGAGTTCACGCTCACCCAGTAATCGCCTGAAGGTAAGCGAATTGCGGTCCGGGTACTACGCCCACGATGCCATCCGATGACGCCAGCTGGTCACGCCGCGGATTCCTCGGCGCAGTCGCGACTGTCGGACTCCTGGGCATCGGCGTCGGTGCCGAAACGGCTGGCCGGTTCTCTGACTCTGTCGCCGACGTCGATAACGTCCTAAACGCTGGCACGGTGAACCTCGCCTTGAACGGCGCCGAGACCAGCGTCCAAATCCTCTCGGCATCAGATATCGCTCCGGGAGCCAGCGGGACCGCGGCCATCACCGTCGAGAACACCGGCGTGTTCAACGCGTACATCGACGTCCAGGCTGCCACCGTTGGGAATGCGGAGAATGCCTGCGTCGGCAACGAGGGCTCGACGGATTCCACCTGTGGTGACCCCGGGGTCGGGACCGGTGAACTCCAACAGTACCTCGAGACCGAGGCCTACTTCTTGAACGGGCCAACGCTGTGGAACCGGACCCCGCTCGCCTCGGAACCGACCGAGGGCCAGGTGTATGACCTGGATTACCAACTCCCACCCGGAGGGTCGGATGAGTTCGTGCTGAACTGGTGGTTACCGGATACCGCCGGGGACGATTCCCAGTCGGATAGTATCACCCTCGAACTACGATTCCGCCTCGACCAAGGTGGTGATGTCGGCCTATGACGGACCTCGACCGACGAATCCGGACGAGCGGGATGGTGGTCGCCGGCATCGCTCTCGTCGTCGCGATCCCATTGATTGGATTGTTCCTCGCCCCCGGGATCGTCGGTGCCGAGTCGAGTTACGTGGTGCTCTCGGATAGTATGTCACCCGAGATCCAAGCGGGAGATATCGTCGTTGTTGACGATGTCGAACCTGAGACCCTCGAGCGGGGGGACATCATCACGTTCCGTCGGGAACGCCAAGACGGACCCGACCGGATCACCCACCGGATCGTCGAGGTCCAACAAACCGCAGACGGTCTCAGGTTCTGGACCAAAGGTGATGCAAACGACAAGCGTGATCCTCAACCGGTCGAACCGCAGAACGTCATTGGATCGGTGTGGTTTCGGATACCGGCAGTCGGGTTCCTCTTCGTGTTCGCAGAAACCGACCTGGGCCTGGTCGTGTTCCTCATCCTGCCAGGCGTCGCTCTGGTCGCAAACGAGTTCATGACGGTGTATCGTGATCTGGGGGACCTCGACCAATGACCCCGATGATTCGTGGTACTGGCGTGGCACGTGTGGTGTTGATCGCCGTGGTCTTCGTGGGCGTTCTCGGGAGTGTGACAACCCCTGGGACGGTCGCGGTGTTCACCGATGTCCATGGCGGACAGGCAACCATCGATGCTGGCCAGTATCAGACGAATCCCGGGAACGGCGGCGGCGGTGGTGGTGGGAACCCGGGACCAGGTGATATGACTGCAGATGCCGGCGGTCCATACTCCGTGACAGAAGGAGCCACCGTCGAACTGGATGGCTCGAACAGCACCAACGCGAAAGGTCCG
>JBDGTJ010000059.1:0-39426 GCA_042216925.1 Halobacteriaceae archaeon | reverse complement strand
CGTAGTTGGTGCGCGAGAAGGAAAATCATTATGACTTCAATTGTAGTGGTATCGATTCTGTCGTTAAGGAACGGTACGATGGACGATTAACCGGAGGGCCTGTCTTCGGCAACTCAGTTAGTAGTCACAACAGATCGGGAGGAATAGTTGTAGTATTCATCTTTCCGACCCATACTCGGTAGGGGTTCTACCCGATGAACGTGGATAGGCCTTCCGCGATTGGGATATGGTTTAGTCCCCGCCCCCGGGATGGTGGAGGCATGAGACTGATCGCGGTCGCGGCCGTCGCCGAAAACGGGGTGATCGGCCGGAACGGCGACGTGCCCTGGTCGCTCCCAGCCGACCGCCGCCAGTACCGCGACCGCGTCGCCAACAGCCCCGTCATCCTCGGGCGACCGACCTTCGAGACGATGCGGGGGGACCTCCCCGGCGCCACCCAACTCGTCCTCACCACCAAGGACCGCCAGTACCCGGAACCGACGGTCACGGTCGTCCACAGCGTCGAGGACACCCTCGACACCCTCTCGGCTCGCGACATCGAATGTGCCTACGTCCTCGGTGGCGCCACCGTCTACGAGCTGTTCCTCCCTCACCTCACCGACATGTACCTCAGCCGCGTCCCCGCCACGCCCGAGGGGACCGCGTCCTTCCCCGCCTTCGACCGTGAGGCCTGGACGCTCGTCGAGGAGACCCCCGCCGATGGCTTCACCCTCGAACACTGGCACCGCCGCGACCGCTGACCTCGCAGATCGCCTGGCCCCATCCCACAGGGGTTTTTATGGGGTGCCAGTCTAAGCCTGGACAAGATGTTCAAGGCGATAGTCCGTGCAGAGACGCTCCTGGAGGCCCTCGACTCCGTGAGCGTGCTGGTCGAGGAGTGCAAGATCCACCTGGACGAGGAGGGCCTCGCCATCCGCGCCGTCGACCCCGCCAACGTCGGCATGGTCGACCTCGAACTGGCGGCGGCCGCCTTCGAGTCCTACGAGGCCGACGGCGGCACGATCGGCGTGAACCTCTCCCGGCTCGAGGACATCGTCGGCATGGCCGACAGCGGCCAACTCGTCCAGCTCGACCTCGACGAGGAGACGCGGAAACTCCACATCCAGATCGACGGGCTCGAGTACACCGCCGCCCTCATCGACCCGGACAGCATCCGACAGGAACCCGACATCCCCGACCTGGACCTGACCGCGACCGTCGTCGTCGAGGGCCGTGACATCGACCGGGCCGTCCGGGCCGCCGACATGGTCTCGGACCACATCGCACTCGGCATCGACGAGGACGACCCCCACTTCTACGTCGACGCGGAAGGCGACACCGACGACGTCCACCTCGAACTCGACGCGGAGGACCTCATCGATCTCACTCCCGGCCCGGCCCACAGCCTGTTCTCCCTGGACTACCTGAAGGACATGAACAAGGCCATCGCAAACGACGCCGAGGTCACCGTCGAGCTCGGCGAGGAGTTCCCGGTGAAACTCCACTTCGACGTCGCAGAGGGCCAGGGATCGGTCACCTACATGCTGGCACCGCGCATCCAGAGCGACTGAGTCTGTCGGACGCGATCCGTCGGAGTGCTTACAAGGGGAGGGCGCAACCCCGGACACGATGGAGGACGTTCTGTGGTACGTGCTCGCAAGCAGCCGAGGAGGGCCGACCCGCGCCCGGATCCTCCGCTTGCTCGAGGAGCGACCACGGAACGCCAACCAGATCGCAGAGACGTTAGACTACGACTACACGACGGTGCGACACCACCTGGATGTCCTCACCGACAACGGGGTCGTCACGACCGTCGGCGAGGGGTACGGCGTCGTCTACGTCCCTACCGACCGGTGTCGCACCCACTGGGACGTCGTCGAGGAGATCATCGATGAACTGGACTGACCCACCACGGAATGGGGACGGAGTTTGGAATGGATATAACCGGCCACAGCCCAAACGGAGGCTCGAATGTCGACGCTGTTGAACGCCGCCCTCCTCGCGGCGGCGGTGAACGCGGTGCTGCTGGTGGCCCTGCTCTGGGTGTGGGGGCAGAGCTATCGCAGCGTCGGCGCCGCCCACACCCTCGGCCTCATCGTCGTCGGGGCCTTCCTCCTCGTCGAGAACGGGCTCTGGCTGTACTTCTACGGCATCGATACCACGTTCCGGGGCTGGTACGTCGCCATCGGAACCGGGCCACAGGTCGGCATGTTCGCGTTGTGTGGCCTCGAGACGGTGGCATTGCTCGTCCTCGCCTACGTCACGCTGCAGTGAACGGAGTTGGGACGAAGTTCGGAAAACCCTCTTCTTCTCGAACGCCTGGTACCTCCGTATGGCCCAGGATACGAGTGAATCGCGACGACACCTCCTGAAACGGGCGGGGCCGATCGCCCTCGCCGCGATCGCGGGCTGCACCCAGGGTGGCGGTGGCGACGGCGAGGACACCCCGACCACCACGACGACCACGACCACCACGACGACCACGACGACCGACGACACCGACGGCGAGGACACCACGACGACGACCTCGACGACCACCACCGACGACGGGGGGTCCGGATCGACCGTCGCGATGGTCGACACCTCGTTCTCGCCACTGAAACTCGAGGTCCCGACGGGGACGACGGTCACCTGGACCAACCAGGACAGCTTCTCACACACCATCGTCGCCGCCCAGTTCCACGACGAGGCCGAACAGTGGACCTACGACTCGGGTAGCGTCGGCGCCGGCGGCACGGCGACCTACACCTTCGATAGCGCGGGCATCTACGAGTACTACTGTGACATCCACGGCAAATCGACGATGTGTGGGGCGATCCTGGTCGGTGGGGCCACCCTGTCCAAGGACCTTCCCTGCGAAGGCGGCGGTGGCGGCGGCATCTACTGATCCGGGGTACCGACCGGTTTATCCGCGTTCGGGCGCAATCCCGGATCGATGGAGGCGCTGCACGCACGGTACCCGTTCCTGGCCGAGGCCCGTGAGGCCGTCCAGGCGGCGGACGTCGACATCGCCACCGTCGTCAGCGAGGACCCCGCCGTCGTCGACCGCGCCACCGACCGAGTGCTGTCTGCGATCGAGGAACGCCACGTCGGTGACCCCCACCGCGACCACCGGGTCGAACTCCTCTCCTACCCCGTCGCCCGAGCGCTCGTCTCCCTGGTCGACGAGACCGTGTTGACCCGACGCTACCCCGTGGCCGAGGCCCGGACCGCCCACGACCGGTTCACCGCGGACCTCGCTGCCGACACCGAGTTCCAAAGCGTCGAGACCACACGGTTGTCCCTCGAGGATCTCCTCGCCGAGTTCGACCTCGCTAGGGACGTCCACCACCGGGAGGGCGACCGGTTCGACGTCGACGTCCCCGCCTACCTCCTGTTGGCCTCGGGCATCCGGGGCGACCGGTGGCGGCTGGTCAACCGCCAACTCCGGGATGGTCGCGTGCCGGTCGACCGCCAGGACCTCCACCGGTTGCTCCAGGAGGCCATCGAGGACCGCGTCGCCGATGACCTCCCCTTGGACGTCCCCGCCGCGGTCGGGGAGACCGTCGGCGACGCCGTCCACGAGATCCAGTCGACGCTCGCGGACCTCGATCTCACCCGGGAGATCGACACCGTCGTCCCCGAACTGTTTCCCCCGTGTATGAAACACCTCCTCGAACAGGTCCGCGAGGGCGCCCACCTCGAACATCACTCCCGGTTCGCCATCACCTCCTTCCTGACGACGATCGGGTTGAGCACCGACGAGATCATCGAGATCTACAGCGTCAACCCCGGGTTCGGCGAGGAGATGACCCGGTACCAGACCGACCACATCCGCGGGGACTCCGGGCCGACGTCCTACACCCCACCATCGTGTGCGACCATGAAGTCATACGGCGACTGCCACAACCCGGACAACCTCTGCGACCACATCTCCCACCCGTTGTCCTACTACGAGGCCAAGATCGACGACGAAGACGACGAACTCGAGGACTGGCGGGACCGTCAGCGGGCCGACGAGGCCTGACCTGCCTTCGAGTGCCCGCCCGTCGTGCAGGAACCCGGCGGCGTCAGGCCTGTCGGTAGAGCCAGTACCCGCCAACCGCCATGTAGAGGATGAACACGGCGATCCCCACCACGACGAGCAACGCATCCGACCGGGAGGCCCCCGGCCCCGAGGACGTACCGGCGAACAGGATGATGCCGGCGAGGATCGCGGTGCCAACCACCGCGACCGCCGTCTCCACGAGGACATCCCGTTCGACCATGGCCGCGGTTCCCCGCCACCGGTCAAAAGGGCTTCGAAGAGGCCCGACGGCGGACCGGTGGACAGCGCCTCCGTTCCCAGGACGCGAGGATGAGGGACACACCTATTTCTGTCGGGTTCGTACGGTCAGAATGAGGATGGCGTCCGTCCACCCCGAGCGCCGCGCAGTCGTCCCCGACGGCCCCCGCGACAGCCGTGCTGCCCGCGCCCTCGCCGAACGGATGGCCGTCGTCCCCGTCGCCGACGGGGACTACGACGTCGTCACGGAGGACGACCACGTCTACACCGTCGACCTCCCGCGGGGCTCCTGTACCTGTCCCGACCACCGGATCCGGGACGCCACCTGCAAACACCTGATCCGGGTCACCCACGAGGTCGAGGCCGGGACCGTGCCCGCTCCCGGGGAGCGACGGGCGCGATGTGCCGCCTGCTCCACCGAATTCTACGCCCCGGAGGACCGCATCGATCCCGTGTACTGTGAGGCCTGCACCCTGGCGCCCGGCGAACCGGTTCGCGATCGGGAATCCGGCGACGTCCTCGTCGTCGTCCGCTCCACCGACCACCGGGTGACACAGGTCGCGGTCCCCGGGACCGACCACAGCGTGGCCGCCCACCCCGGCAACGAGGACTACGACCCCGCTGACATCGTCGTCGAAGCCATGTACCCGCTGCCAGCGGGGCTCTCCCCCGAAGCGGTGCGGGGACGCCGCGTCCGCAGCTACTCGTTCCCCCGGGACCGCCTCGAACGCGTGCTCTGATCGGTTACTCGGACTCGCCCAACCGTGCCTGTTCGGACTCCCCGACCAACGCGGCCATGTCCTCGCCCTCGGCCAACGCCGTCTCCTTTTTCACGCGGTAGCTGCCGCCATCGGTCGTGTACAGGTCCCCCGGATGGAAGAAATACCAGTCCTCCCGGTCGAAGCGCACCCCCACCCGGGCCTTCGCACCGAAGTTCCGGGCGAAGTACACGAGATTCTCCACCTCGACACCGTCCAGATAGATCGGGTTCCCAGCACTCGATTTCGCCTCGATCGCGTAGAACCGGTCGCCGTCCCCGGCGAGGACGTCGGGGAGCTCCCTGTCGGTCGCCGACCCGCTGGCCGGCGCCCGCATCACCGCGAACCCCGCCTCGTCCAACCGATTGACGAGTTCCCGCTCCCGCCGGTCGCCCTTCCGGTTCGCGGCCATCACCCGTCATCGGACCCCCGCAGTCATAAGCGGGGCGGTCCCCCGGCTCGAGGCCCTCGTCCCTGCCCTCCTCGCCCACTTGGTGGACGAGCGGTCGCCGGGGCGGGAGGGCGACCGGCGTGCCTTGTCGGGTGCCCGGTGTCCCATCCCGGCGACGGATGGGCTCCGATTGGCGTTGGTCAGGTCCCGTGGGCCCAGCTGTCCATGTACTCGCGTTGGGCGTCGGTCAGTTCGTCGATGGCGACGCCCTCGGCCTCGAGTTTCGTCTCCGCGACGTACCGGTCGATCTCGTCGGGGACCGCATGCACCCCCGGAGCGAACGGTTCCTCGACGAGTTCGCGGACGCTGGCGGCCTGCACCCCGAAGCTCTGGTCCATCACCTCGACCGGGTGACCCTGGGCGGTCGGCGCCGCGAGGTTGACCAGCCGCCCCTCGGCCAGGACGTTGATCTCACGGCCGTCCGGCAGTTCGTAGGCCTCGATCCCGTCCCGCACCGATCGCGTCGCGACGGCGAGGTCGGCGAGGTCCTCGAGGTTGATCTCGACGTCGAAGTGCCCGGCGTTCGCCAGGACGGCGCCGTCATCCATCGCCTCGAAGTGCTCGCGGGTGATCACGTCCCGGTTCCCGGTCGTCGTCACGAAGAGGTCGCCCTCGGTGGCGGCCTCGGCCATCGGCATCACGTCGTAGCCCTCCATGTAGGCCTCCAACGCCCGACGGGAGTCGACCTCGGTCACGACCACGTCGGCGTTCAGCCCCGCTGCCTTCTTCGCGACACCGCGACCACAGTGCCCGTACCCGGCGACGACGACGGTCTTCCCGGCGAAGGAGAGGTTCGTCGTCATCGCGATGTTCGTCAGCGCCGACTCACCGGTGCCGTGGACGTTGTCGAACAACCGCTTGGTCGGCGTGTCGTTGACCGCCACCACGGGGTACTCGAGGGCGCCGTCTGCATCCATCGCCCGCAACCGGTGGACGCCCGTCGTCGTCTCCTCACAGCCACCGCGGATGGCCTCGATGAGGTGGGGATACTCCTCGTGGATGGTGAACACCAGGTCGCCACCGTCGTCGACGGTGATCGTCGGCTCGTGGTCGATGACGGCGTCGATGGCGGCGTAGTACCCCTCGTCGTCGACGCCGCGTTTCGCATAGGAGGTCACGCCCTCGTGGGCGTCCAAGGCGGCGCTGACGTCGTCGTGGGTGGACAGGGGGTTACACCCCGTGATCGCGATCTCGGCACCGCCATCGGCCAACACCGTCACCAGGTTGGCGGTGGTCGCCTCCACGTGCATCGCCATCCCGATCCGTTCCCCGGCGAGCGGTTCGTCAGCGCGGAACTCCTCGCGTACCGCCGCGAGAATCGGCATGTGGGCGGCTGCCCAGTCGATCTTCCGTTCGCCGGCCGCCACCGCCTCATCGGGGGTCTCGAGCTGGTCGGTGATCCGCGGGTACCCGGTCATGGAACCCGGTTCCCCTGGCCGCCGCAAAACAGTACCGAACCCCGGCTCAAAGCGACGTCCTGGCCACGACGGTGGACTCGCCGCCGGTGGCGTGTTCGACGACGACGCGGGCCGGGACCGCGTGCTCGAGAGTCACCTCGGCCTCGTACGCGATGCCACCGAGACACTCCGCACAGACGGCTTGGTCGCTTTCGGTCGCCTCGACGACGATCCGGAGTGCCCCGTCCCCGATCGTCACCGGCCGGAACGCGAGGTCATAACACGGGGTCGGGGTGATGACGGTGCCGGTCACCACGACGCGCTCTCCGTCGGTCGTCACGGTCGCCGTGTCCCCTCGTTGGGTGGCACACCCCGCATCCGTGACCTGGAGGGTCGTCTCGCCCACGGCGGGCGTGGGACAGCCCATCATCGTCGACCAGGCGTCGGTCCTCACGACGCCGCCATCTTGGACGGTCGCCTCCGTCACCGACTGGTTGCAGTCGAACCGGTCCCGTGGCACCTCGATCGTCGCGCCGGGGGTCGACCCGACGCGGATTTGGATGGTGTACGTTCCCGGCTCGACCAGTCGGAGGACCACCCCTTCGTTGGGGGCGAGGTGGTCCAGTCGTTCGTAGACGTCGGTGCCGTCACGGTCGACGAACACCTCGAGTTTCCGTTCGATGTCGCTGCGGTTCACCACCCGCAACTCGTGGGGGCGGTTGTTCTCCGGGAAGGCGACACTCGCTCGGTCGCCCACGGCCGCCGTCGCGACGATCGTCGGGTCTGGCGGCGTCGTCGTGGTCGTCGTATCCGTGGGCGTGGCACCGTCCCCACCGAAACACCCAGCGAGGGCGCCCGCGGTGAGGGTGGTGCCGAGCTGCGCCAGTACGGTCCGCCGGTTCATACCCACCGCTTTGGCGCCTGTCTTCAAGCCCCTTCGCCACGGTCAAACTCCAGTTTCACCGAGGCCGTTCTCACTTTCACTTCCGCGTTCCTCTCCTGGATCGCTCTTACCCGGGTGCCGCCCCAGTCGTTGGGTGCCATGCCACACACGCTTCCCGATGTCGACCTCGACCCCGGGCTCGTCGCCCTCACCGCCGAAGACGGTACCACACTCACCGGTGCCCGGTCGCGGCGCGCCACCGCACTCCACCATCTCGTCGCCGACGTCATCGCCGACCGAGCCGGCACCACGTACTGGCTCGACGCCCGCAACGCCGCCTCGACCTACGCCCTCCAGGAGACCCTCGGCCGGGACCGGCTCGCGACCGTCCAGGTCGCCCGCGCGTTCACCGCCTACCAACACCACGAACTCGTCCGTCACACCGTCCGCGAGATCGACGACCCCGCTCTCGTCGTCGCCCCGAACGTCGCCGCCCTCTACCGGGACGACGATGTCCCCAGCCACGAGACCGGGCCGCTGTTCGCGGCGACGCTCACCACGTTACAGGCACTGGCCCACGCCGCCACCGTCCCCGTGGTCGTGACCGCCGCCGGCGACGACGACCTCGCCACCACCGTCGACACCACCGCCGACGCCACCGTCACCGTCGAGGCCACGCGGTGTGGACTCCGGATCGCCGGCGAGGACCACGAGACGCAACTGTACCGCGACCGCACCGGCTGGCAGACCACCGTCCCCTACTGGGTGGAGCTGTTCGGCGCCGTCGACCGCGAGCCCGGGTGTGTCCCCACGCCCCCGGCCGCCCTCACCCCGGACCTGGCGGAGGTGCTTGACTGATGGGGCGGACCACCCCGACCTACCGGGACTTCCTCCGCGGCTACGAGGAGGAGTGGGCGCCGTTCCGCCGCGCGTTACGCCGCGACCGGCAAGCCGCCTTCGACCGGTTGTTCGAACGCGCCCACGAACACGCCGACGCCGCCGGCCACCAGAACGCCGCCGACCCCCGGTTCGCCGTGTTGCTGTCGATGCTCCTCGCCCAGGAACGGGAGCTCCAGGCGCTCCGGGACCAACTCGAATGACCCTGGCCGCCCTCGACGTCCGGGACGACGAGGTCGTCGAGTGGCACCGCGACGAGGACGCGGCCACCGCCGACCCGCACCGCGTCCCGGACTACCACCCCACGATTTACGTCGACGGTCCCGACACCGCCATCGACGACCTCGTCCCCGCGCTCGCCGCCGACCCCCGCGTCGTCGCGACGACCCGGGAACGCCACCGCCCTGGCCTGGATCGGGACCCCACCGACCTGCTGGCGGTGACCGTCGACCGCCCCAGCGAGGTCCGGAACGTCGCCCGCACCGTCCGCACCGAATCACCCACCCCGGGCACCTACCGGCTGTACGACGTCGACCTCGACCCCGGGTTCCGGTACTGTCTGGACCGTGGCCTCGACCCGACACCGCCTCCGGACCTCCGCACCCTCACCGTCCGATTGCCGGAACGCGCCGTCGCCCACGAGGACCTGGCGCCGCTGCGCATCGACGGGGAAGCCGTCACCGGCGACGAACACGCCGTCCTCACCGCGCTCGCGACCCGACTCGCCGACCGGGACCCCGACGCCATCGTGACCAGTCACGCCGCCGCCATCCCCCTCATCGCCGACCGCGCCGCCACCCTCGAGGTCGACCTCTCGCTCGGCCGGGACGAGGGCTACCGCCAACTCGCCGCCGAGAGCACCTACGTCAGCTACGGGGACGTCGGCTACTCCCCGGCCCGGTACGCCATCCCCGGCCGCGCCATCATCGCCGAGGACGCCGCCTTCCTCTGGGACGCCGGCGGCATCGCCGGCCTCCGCTACCTCGTCGACGCCGCGGGGATGCCCCTCCAGGAGACCGCTCGCGCCAGCATCGGCACCGTCCTCACCGCCATCGAGATCCGGGAGGCCCGGTCCCGGGACGTGCTCGCCCCCTGGAACAAGTGGACCCCCGAGACGTTCACCGACGCCCGCACCCTCCAGACCGCCGACCGCGGCGGGTTCACGTTCGCGCCCGATGTCGGCCTCCACGAGACCGTCCACGAACTCGACTTCGCCTCCCTGTACCCGAGCATCATCTGTGAACACAACATCAGCCCCGAGACGGTGCGGTGTGCCTGCCACGACCGAGCCGACGTCCCCGAACTCGGGTACAGCATCTGTGATGCGGACGGGTTCCTCCCCGCCGTCCTCCGCCCGCTGATCGAGGACCGCGCCGCCGTCAAACGCCGCCTCGCCACCGAGGACCTCGACCAGGCGACCCGCGAGCGGTTGGACGGCGTCTCCGACGCGATCAAGTGGGTGCTCGTCTCCTGTTTCGGCTACCAGGGCTACCGCAACGCCAAGTACGGCCGCATCGAGTGCCACGAGGCGATCAACGCCTACGCCCGCGACGCCCTCCTCACCGCCAAGACCCACCTCGAGGACGCGGGGTGGCGGGTCGTCCACGGCATCGTCGACAGCCTCTGGGTCACCGCCACCGACCCCGACCCCACGCCGCTGGCCGACGTCGCCGCGACCGTCTCCGACGTCGTTGACGTCCCCCTGGAACACGAGGCCGGCTTCGAGTGGGTGTGTTTCGTCCCGCGTCGCGAGACCGGGGGCGGCGCTCTCACCCGGTACTTCGGGCGGCGGACCGACGGCTCCTACAAGTACCGCGGCATCGAGGTCCGGCAACGCACCACCCCGACCTTCGTCGCCGACGCCCAACGCGAGTTGATCGCCACCCTCGACGAGACGCGGGACCCGGCCGCCGTCTGTGACCGCCTCCGCGAGCAGTTGGGGCGCCTGCGACGCGGCGCCGTCCCCCCGACGGACCTCGTCATCTCCACCCGCGTCTCGAAACCCCCGGCCGAGTACGAGCAGTCGACCCGCCCGGTCGCCGCCCTCCACCGCGCCGCCGACGCCGGCATGCCCCGGTCGCCGGGTCAGTCCATCTCCTTCGTCGTCGTGGCAGACGACGCCGACGGCCGCGAGCGGGTGCGGTTACCCTTCGAGGCCGACACCTACGACCCCGACTTCTACGCCGACCGCCTGGTGCGGGCCGCCGAGAGCGTCACCGCACCCCTCGGCTGGGACCGTCCCCGGATCGAGCGGTTCCTCCGGGACACCCGGGGGACGACGCTGGCCGCCTTCGACTAGTCGGTGTCGGCCCGCGCGATGAGGTCCCGGGCGCGGCGAGTGGCCCGCTCCTGGATCGCGGCCACATCGAGGCCCTGGAGTTCCCGGTCCCGCATCAGGACGACGCCATCACAGATGGTGTGCCGGACGTCGCTGCCCCGCGTGGCGTAGGCGAGGTGGCTGACCAGGTCGTGGTCGGGCGTGAGATGCGGTGCATCGAGGTCGAGGACCGCGAGGTCGGCCGCGGCCCCCGCCTCGATCCGGCCCGCGTCGATCCCCAGGGCGGCGGCCCCCGCAGCGGTCGCCATCTCGACGGCGGCCTCTGCGGGGACGGCGGCGGGATCGTCGGCGCCGAGCTTCCCGAGCATGGCGGCATCCCGCAACTCGTCGAACATGTCCAGATCGTTGTTCGACGCCGCGCCGTCGGTCCCCAACGCGACCGTCACACCCGCGTCTCGCAACGCCGGGACCGGGGCGATGCCGCTGGCGAGTTTCATATTCGAGGCAGGGCAGTGGACGACCGCCGCGTCGTGGTCGGCGAGCACGTCGATCTCGGTGTCGTCGACGTGGACCGCGTGGGCCACCCAGTCCCCCGCGGCCAGCAGCCCCACGTCGGCGGCGTACTCCAGGGGCCGAACCCCGCGGTCGTCGACGATCGGGGCGACCTCATCGCGGGTCTCGTTGACGTGGAGATGCACCGGCACCCCGGCCACCCGGGCGCCCTCAACTGCCTCCCGCAACCGTGGTTCGGCCACCGTCGTCAGACTGTGGGGCATCACCGCGGTGTGCACCCGGCCGTCGGCCGCCCCGTCGAACCGTCGTGCCACCTCGATGCTCTCCTCGACGTCCGCCCGCGCGGCCGCCTCGTCTTTGCCCGCGGTGACGACGCCGTGTCCGACCCGCGCCCGCAACCCCGCCTCCGCGACGGCGTCGACGACGGCCTCGATCTCGAAGTACATGTCCGCGAACGTCGTCGTGCCACTCCGGATCATCTCGACGGCCGCCAGCAACGTCCCCGCACGCACGTCCGCCGGTTCGAGGGCCGCCTCCACCGGCCACACGTCCTCGCGCAACCACGCGTCCAGGGGCTTGTCGTCGGCATACCCCCGCAACAGCGTCATCGCCGCGTGGGTGTGGGCATTGACCAGGCCCGGCATCACCAACCCCTCGGTGGCGTCGATGGTGCGGTCCGCCGCCGGGAGGTCGGACGGCGGCCCGACCGCGGTGATGGTGCCGCTGTCCTGGTCGAGGAGGACGTCCGCCCGCTCGACCTCGAGGGCCGGGGTGAGCACCAGTCCCCCGGCGACACGCAGCGTCGGCATGGCACGTCGTTCCGCTGGCCCCGTCAAAAACGGTCCGGGTCGGGCTTCGGAACGCGTTTCAACGCTCGCCCTCGTTGACCAGGTATGCGCATCGCCGTGCCGAACAAGGGCCGCCTCCACGACCCGGCCATGTCCTTACTCGACCGGGCCGGCCTCCACGTCGTCGACGGGAGCGACCGCCAGCTCTACGCCGATACCGTTGACCCCGAGATCACGTTGTTGTTCGCCCGCGCCGCCGACATCCCCGAGTACGTCAGCGACGGCGCCGCCGACATGGGCATCACCGGCCTCGACCAGGTTCGGGAGGCCGCCCCCGGGAACCTCACCGACCTCCTCGATCTGGAGTTCGGCCAGTGCCGCCTCGTCGTCGCCGCCCCCGAAGACGGCGACGTCACCGACGTCGATACCCTCGATGGCACGACCGTCGCGACGGAGTTCCCCCACATCACCAGGGAGTTCATCGCCGACCACGGCATCACCGCCGATGTCGTCGAGGTCTCCGGCGCCACCGAACTCACACCCCACGTCGACATGGCCGACGCGATCGTCGATCTGACCTCCACCGGCACCACCCTGCGGATGAACCGCCTCGTCGAGGTCGCCACCATCATGGACAGTTCCGCCCACCTGTTCGCCCGGGACGACGTCGCCGACGACACGAAAGTCGGCGAGGTCAGGACGGCGGTGCGGTCCGTCCTGGCCGCCGAGGGGAAACGGTACCTCATGTTGAACGCGCCCCGGGACCAACTGGACGCCATCGAATCCGTCCTCCCCGGTCTCGACGGTCCGACCGTCATGGACATCGCCGGCGACGACACGGTGGCGGTCCATGCCGTCGTCGAGGAGTCCGAGGTGTTCTCGACCATCAGCGATCTGGAAGCCGTCGGCGCCAGCGGCATCCTCGTCACCGAGATCGAACGGCTCGTCGAGTGATCACCCCGGCGCGGTCGACAGCAGGGTGAGTGCGTACGCGACCACGACCGTAAACGCCACCGCGACCGCGGCATGTAAGACCGTGACCGCGACCGTCGTCCGGTAGCGGAGCCGGTAGACCACGTGGATCGTCGCGAAATCCGCAGCGAGGGCCACGGGCACCACGACCGCCGGCGAGTACCGGACCAACGCGACGTTGACAGTTGCCAACACCAACCCGGGGAGCAACGCCCGTCGCCAGGGGACGTCGCCGAGGAAGAACGTGGCCGCGACCTGGGCCGCGTACGCGTACACCGCCCAGTACAGGAGGAACGTCCCGAGAACCGCAAGCGGTGAGGGGAACGCCGGAACCGACGCGACCAGCGGGGCGACCACTACTCGAGAAGGCCGAGGTCCTCGAGGCGGGAGACGATCTTGTCGACGGCGTGTTCGGCGTCCTCCGGTTGTTTCCCACCGGTGATCACGAGCTTCCCGGAGCCGAACAACAGCGCGACGACCTCGGGTTCGTCGAGCCGGTAGACGAGGCCGGGGAACTGCTCGGGTTCGTACTCGATGTTCTCCAACCCCAGGCCGATGGCGATGGCGTTGAGGTTGAGTTGCCGGCCGAGATCGGCGGACGTGACGATGTTCTGGACGACGATCTCCGGTTCATCCTCGACTTGGATGTTCAGATCACGGAGCTTATCGAAGACGATGCGAAGACTCTCGTGGACGTCGTCGGTGCTCTTGGCGCCCGTGCAGACGATCTTGCCGGACCGGAAGATGAGGGCCGCGGATTTCGGGTTCTGGGTGCGGTAGACGAGGCCGGGGAACTGCTCGGGGTCGTAGTCGGCCCCCTCGAGGTCCATCGCGACACTCTGCAAGTCGAGTTCCTGCCCGATCCCGGTGGAGGCGACGACGTTCTCGATGTTGATGGTTTCTTTCGGATCGGTAGCCATGTCTCGTCCTTAAGTGAGTATTTAAGATTTATAAAGGTTGGTAGTTCCGGCAGCGTCCCCAGCCACCGCCGAACACCCGCGACCGGCGGTGAACCGTCACCGGTGGACTCAGGTACGAGGAGCCCGCCACTCGGGGCGTGTACCTCCTGGAACTCGGTGGCGAGGACGACCGCTTCGCGGCCGCCGAGGCCCGGGCCGCCGCCACCGAGGTCTCCGTCCTCGCCCCGGGGATCGGGACGGCATCGGCCATCACCGTTCCACGCCTCGAGACGCTGGCGTTCACCCACCGTGCCAGCACCGCCATCGGCACCGCAACCGGCGGCACCGCGGCGGCCACCAGCCTCCTCGAATCGGCGTCCCTCGACCGGACCGGATCGGTCGCGGTGCGGGCCCGGAACGTCCGCAACACCGCCGCAGTCGACACGCCCGCCGTCGAGCGTGAGTTGGGCGCCATCCTCGTCGACCATGGCCTCACCGTGGACCTCGAGGCCCCCGACCACGAACTCCGGGCGTTGTTCAGCGAGGACACGGTCGCGCTCGGCTGGCTCGTCGCCGAGAGCGTCCGCGACTACGGCCAGCGTCGCCCCACCGACCGCCCGTTCTTCCAACCCGGTGGCATGAGCCCGTTGCTCGCCCGTGCCCTCGTCAACCTCTCCCTCCTCGAGGAGTCCGGTGACGCCGTCCTTCTCGATCCGATGTGTGGTACCGGTGGCACTCTGATCGAGGCGGGCCTCGTCGGCGCCCGTCCCGTCGGCGTCGACGCCCAACCCCGGATGGTTCGGGGCACCCGCAGGAACCTCGAGACGTACCTCACCGACGAGTATGCAGTCCTCTGTGGGGACGCCACCCGCCTCCCGCTCAACGACGACATCGCAACGGCCGTCGTCGTCGACATCCCCTACGGCCGCCAGTCCAAACGCGCCCGCCACGACGCCCCAACCCTCCACACCGGCGCCCTCGCCGAAGCCCACCGCCTCGCCCCACGGGCCGTCGTGGTCGCCGACCACGCCCTCGATTCCGCCATCGAGACGACGGACTGGACGCTGACAGACCAGTTCGAGCGTCGCGTCCACCGGTCGCTGGTCCGCCACATCCACGTCCTCAGCCGGTGACGGCGAGATCCCCACCGGCGCCAAGCACCGCGAGGAGGCGGGCGACGTGGATGCGGGCACTCGTCCCGGTCACCAGATCGAGGTCGACCTCACCGGCCAGGCGATGGAGCCGCGCCGACCGGTCGCCCTCGTACCGGGCCCGGCCGACCGTCAACACCTCCTCGAGTACCTCCTGGCCGGACAACCCCTCGTCGACGAGGAGATCATCGAGGATCGACCTGGCGTCTCGGAACGACCCCGACTCTGCGGCGTCCAACATCTCCCCGACCCGGTCACCCACGCCGACGTCGGAGAGCGCCTCGTAGGCAGCTGACATGGTGAGTTCGTCGGCCTCGACGGCCGTGGTCTGGGCGGCCAACACCGCCGATCGGAGGTTCCCGTCGGCGTACCCGGCGATGTACTCCAACCCTTCGTCGTCGGCGGCGACGTCCTCGGCCGCCGCGATCGACGCCAAGACGTCGACCACCTCGTCGTTCGTCGGTGCCCGCACCGGCACCGACAGACAGCGTGACCGGATCGCCGGGATCAGCTTCGACGGTTGCCGCGTCGCGATGACGAACTGCGTGCGCTCGTGGTGGCGTTCCATCACTCGCCGCAGTGCCTGCTGGAAGTCCTCTCGGGCCGCCTCTGCGTTGTCCAACAACAGTGTCCGGTAGTCTCCGCCGGCCGGGGCCGTGGCCACGAACTCCTTGAGGACGTGGCTGACCATCTCGGCCTTCGACCAGTCGCTTTTGTACCGTTTGCTCAACTGTTGTTTCCGGTCGGTGCCCCGGGACCGCACCCACGGGATCTCGCCCTGGAGGAACTGCCCGAACCGGGGGTCATTGCGGATCTCGGTCTTGGTGCGGTCGAAGAAGTCCGCGACGTTCAACTCGACGAGGGCCGCCTCATCCTCGTGTGCTGTGGCCGCCATCGCCCGAACAGCGGCAGTCTTGCCCGCGCCGATGGGGCCATGCACGACGAGATTCACCGGCTCCTGGACCGCCCGCTCCATGGCGGCCTGGACCTCCGGCTGGGGCAGGTCCGCGAGTGTCGGCGCATACGTTTCCGTCCACAACGGCACCTCCATCGAATCACGGTAGGTGACCGCCCCGTAAGAATCCACCTTTCCCTACCCGAACTCACCCCTCCTCGGCTGCCACCCGGATCGCCTCCGTCCCCAGCCGCCGGACGTCCGATGGGACGTCAGCCTCCCGGAGGGCGGTCTCGGTGAACCAGGCCCAGTCACTCGCCGGCGCCTCCCCGGGCGCCGGATCGATCGCTCGGCTGTCCACGGTCGCGTAGTAGATGTGGTCGATGTGCTGGTGACCGACCCCGTCGTCGGAGACGTTCACGTCGTACAGGACCTGGTACCGGGGGTCGGGCAGGGTCCGCCCCATCGGTTCGACGGCGGTGGCCGGTTCGCCGAGGAGCGTCGGGTCGAGCCCGGTCTCCTCTCGCACCTCTCGCAACCCCGCCTCGTGGGGGATCTCCCCACGGTCGACGTGCCCACCGGGTGGCAACCACCCGTCCAGCAGGTGGTGGTCGTGCAGCGCCGTCGCGCCATCGGCGACGATGTAGACGGAGGCCGTGAAGTGCCGCGTCGTCTCCATAGCACCCCAACCCCCTGCTCGGTGTTGAGTGTATCCACTGCGGGCGGCACTCCGACACCGATATCCGGGTCCCCGCTCGATTGCGTGGTATGACCCTGCGGGTGACGTTCCTCGGGACGGCAGGAGCGGTCCCCACCGTCCAGCGGAACACCGCCTCGCTGTTCGTCAACCGCGACGGCGACCGGCTCCTGTTCGACGTCGGCGAGGGGACCCAACGCCAGATGATGCGGTACGGGACCGGGTTCGCGGTCTCGACCCTGTTCCTCACCCACCTCCATGGCGACCACGTCCTCGGCTTACCCGGCCTCATCCAGACCTGGGGCTTCAACGACCGGGATGACCCCCTCACCATCGTCACCCCCGACGGCACCCGCGCCGACGTCTGGGCGTTCCTCGAGGCATTGGACACCGACCCCGCGTTCCCCGTGACCGTCGAGGAGATCGCGGCGGGCGAGACCGCCTACCGTGCGGAGGAGTACGCCGTCCGGGCGATCCCGGCCGACCACGACACCCCCGCGGTCGGCTACGTCCTCGAGGAGGACGACCGCCGCGGCCGGTTCGACCGGGACCGGGCCGAAGCCCTCGGGGTGCCCGTCGGCCCGAAGTTCTCCGAACTCCACGCGGGAAACCCCGTCGAACTGGAGGACGGCACGGTCGTCGACCCAGACGAGGTCGTCGGCGACCCGCGTCCCGGTCGCACCCTCGTGTACACGGGCGACACCCGGCCGCTGGAGTCGACCGTCGACGCGGCCGCCGACGCCGACCTCCTGGTCCACGACGCCACCTTCGCGGCCTCCGAGGCGGCACGCGCCCGCGACACCGCCCACTCCACCGCTCGGGAAGCCGGCGACATCGCCTCACGGGCCGCGGTCAAGCGGTTGGCCCTCGTCCACGTTTCCTCCCGATACGCGGGGGACACCACCCCGTTGGTCACCGACGCCGAGGCGGTCTTCGACGGCGAGGTCTTCGTCCCCGCTGACGGTGACGAACGGGCGATCCCCTATCCGGACGAGGCCTGAGATCGGTGTGTCCAGCCCCGATTTCAGTCAGACAAACCCTTTTCCCCGCCGTCCACCACCTCCTCTGGCAAGCAGCCCCGCGGTCGCGCCCTCCTCTGGACGGCGATCGTCGTCGCCGGCATCGCCGCCGGCACCGCCGTCGCCGCTCCCCCGCTCCCGACCAACAACCGGGCTGGAGCGGCGACGGGTTCACCATCACGTTCAACCACACGATCGTGGTCGGCGACGGGCGCAGCGCCCACGTCCACGATTCCATCCGGACCGCAGACGGGGGCTACCTCCTGGTCGGCGGGGAACGGCGGGGTGGGAACTACCCCGGACCCCACCAGGCGACCGTCTGGAAGGTTCGGGCCAACGGCAGCCTGGTGTGGACGCGGACGCTGGCCGGTAACAAGACACTCGCCACCGCGATCGCCCCGACGGACACTGGATTCGTCGTCGCCGGCGTCACCGGGTTCGAGGCCGACGGAGCGGCGTTCAGCGCCCGAAAGAACGTGACGCCACACGTGTGGCGACTCGGGACCAACGGCACCATCACGAGCACGCATCGTGTCGCCGTCGACGGGTTCCGATTCCCCGAGGCCGTCGTCTCCGTCGGTGACGGGGTGGTCCTTGCCGGCATCGCCGATGGCCTCCTCGTCGACGGGAACCCCGGGCAGGGCGACGGGTGGATCGCCCGCGTCGGCCCCGAAGGCGGCCTCGCGTGGGAGCACGCCATCGGCGGCCCACACGGCGGGCAGTTCCAGAGCCTCGCCACGACAGCGTCCGGCGTCGCCGTCGTGGGTACGCTGGAGGCGAACCAGTCCCACCCCTGGGTCCTCACCCTCCGCAGTGATGGCACCATCCTGACCAACCGGACCGTCGGCAACATCACCGGCGCGGGCCAGGTCGTCCTCCCGACAGACGGTGGCGACCTCATCGTGGGCGGCACCGCCAGCCGGAACTGGACCGGAGACCGCGAGCACGAATACCGACTGGCCGCGTGGCGGGTCACCCCCGACGGCACCGTCGTCTGGAGTCGCCGCCTCGCGAACTCCTCGGCTGCTCGCGCGACGAGTCTGCTCCGCCGGACCAACGGCCACGTCGTCGTGGCCGGCGAGATCAACAATCCCGGTGCCGACGCCGCCGTCATCGAACTCGAGATGGACGGCACCGTCACCGGCGTCGCGTTACTCGGTGGGCAGTGGCCGGAGTACCTCGTGGGCGTCCACGAAACCGGCGACGACCGGCTCGTCCTCGCCGGGTACCGGGAACGATCTGATTTCTCACACATCGAGGACCTCTGGCTTGCGGGACTCGTCCTCACGGGCGAGGGCACCGGCGGCGTCGACGACATCGCCGACCGGACCACGACGACCACCGGCCCCACCTCGTCGGTGACGCCGACCACCTCCGGGGACAGTGGGCCTGGATTCGGCGTACTCACCGCCGCGATCGCGGCGCTCCTGGCAACGGTGCTGGCGGCGCGTCGAGGACCCTGAGTCAGGCCTCGACGGCGACGGCCTCGATCGCGTCCACCACCGCTTCGACGTCGATCCCTTTGTCCAAGGAGAGGAACAGTCCCTCGGTGCCGACGTACACCCGGACCAGCGTCGAGAAGTCAAGCCCCGTCGCCATGTACCGCACGTCCTCGGCCACGGGGAACAACTCCTCGACGAACAGGTCCTGCTCGGTGAAATCGACGTTCACGTAGGAGTGAATCTGCTCGTAGTGTGCGTGCATGTGCTCCCGGTCCTCGTAGAAGTCATCGACCACGTCGTCGACGTAGACGACGTCGAATCCCTTCCGGTCGAAGGAAACGACCGTCCGGACCCCGTCACCAGCCACCGATCGTGCTGCCTCGACGGCCGCCCCGGCGTCCACGGCAGTCCCGCGTTCTCCGCCAGCCATGTACACCGGCCTCACCGCCCCCTGCCAAGAAGCTTCTGGCACGGTCACACCATCGCAATCCACAGCAACACCAGTCCGGTGGCCCCGACCATGACGCCGGCGCGTCGCTGTTCGCCGACCGTGAACGTCGCGTCCTCCCGCCCCATCCCTCGCCACGTCACCGGATCATGCGCTCGGACCGCATCATCGTCGACCTCCTCGACCTGTTGGACCGGGCTGAGACTCCCCAGCACGGAGTACCGGGGGAACAGTACCGCGAGCAATCCCCAGAGGAGACAGCCGACGCCGAGGATCGACGTGACCAGGGTGAACAGGTCCGGCGCCATCGCCGCTGGTAGGAGGGTCTGTACACTGAATCTTGTGGCTGGCACTCCGGCGTGAGACTTTACCCGCACCGTCTCCTGGAGTCCCATGTGAGCACCCGTACGAGTGTCTTGGACGCCCTCGTGTTCGGGGTGGACGTCCAAAGCGGTGACGTCCGTGGTGACGCCCCGGCCTACGCGCTCGTCGCCCTCGACGACGACACCGCCGAGCGGGATGTCGTCTCCCGCCGGAAACTTCTCCGACTCATCGCCGACCGCGAACCGGACCTCGTCGCGACCGACAACGTCTACGAACTCGCCGAGGACTCCGATGCCCTCGTCGATCTCCTGCGGACCCTGCCGGCCGCGACCAGACTCGTCCAGGTGACCGGCGACCAACGCCCGGAACCGTTGTCTCGTGTCGCCAACCGGCACGGCGTCCCCTACGGGAGCGACCCGATGCAGGAGGCCGAAGCCGCCGCCCGCCTCGCCGCCCGCAACGTCGGCCACGAGGTCACGGCCTTCACCGACACCACGACCGTGAAGGTGTCACGGGGCCGCTCGACGGGGAGTGGTGGCTGGTCGGAGGACCGGTACACGCGTCGCATCCATGGCGCCGTCAAACGCCGCACTCGAGCGGTCGCCGACGCCCTCGAGGAGGCGGCGCTGTGCTACGAGCAGACGGTCACCGAGAAGTACGGTGGGTACGCCAACGCCGAGTTCACCGTCGAGGCCCGGCCGGAGGACCTCCCCGTCTCCAGCGGTCGATCCGGCGACGTCCGGGTCGAGATCGAACGGGAGCGTCGGGACGGTATCGAGTTCCAGCCGCTGGCCCAGCGCCGCGACCACGTCGTCGTCGGCGTCGATCCCGGGACCACGACCGCGGTCGCCCTCGTCGACCTTGACGGCCACGTCCTGGAGGTGTGGAGCTCCCGGACCGCCTCCGTCGCCGACGTCATCGAGTGGATCGTCGACCGGGGTCGCCCCGTCGTCGTCGCCGCCGACGTCGAGGAGATGCCCGACACCGTCGAGCGTATCCGCCGCAGCTTCGACGCCGCAGCGTGGACGCCGGCGACCGACCTCCCCGTCGACCAGAAACTGCATCGGACCCGAGACCTGGCCTACGACAACGACCACGAACGCGACGCCCTCGCCGCGGCGTTGTTCGCCCACGACGATCACGACACCCAGTTCAGCCGCATCGCCCGCGCCGTGCCACCGGCCCTCGACCGGGGGACCGTCACCGACCGTGTCGTCGCTGGCGAGGAACCCCTGGATGCGGTCATCGAGGACCTCAGCGACGAGGAGGTAACCGCCGAGTCGGCAGACGACCACGAGCCACGGGAGCCCACGCCAGAGGAACGCCGCATCGACGAGCTCGAGACCCAGGTCCAACGGCTCAAGGCCCACGTCGAGGACCTCGAGTCCACCCTTGCAGAGCGCGAGGACCGCATCGACGAGCTGGAATCCGAACTCAACGAGGCTCGCCGCGAGGAACGCCGGGACGCCGCCGAACGCCGGGAGGTCACCCGGTTACAGCGGACGGTCGACCGACTCGAACGGGAACGGGACGACGCCCGGGACCGGGCCGGGACCCTCGAGGAGAAACTCGAGCGGTTGAAGGACCTCTGGAAACTCGATCATTCGAACTTCCCTGACGTCAACCGAACCGGTGAACTCGTCCCCGTCAAGACCGTCGATCAGTTCACCGTCGACGCTCTCGAAACCGCCGACGCCGAGTACGGAATCGCCACCGGTGACGTCGTCTGGCTCAAGGACGCCAGCGGCGCGGGCGAACGCACCGCCGAACTCCTCGCCGAGTTCGAACCCCGTCTCGTGGTGCGGTCAGGGGGACTCAGCGACGCCGCCGACGCCGTGTTGTTCGACCACGACATCCCCGTCGTCCCATCGGACAGGGTCAGCATCAGGGAGGTCGACGAACTCGCGGTCGCGCCCGAGGCGGACGTCGAGGCCGCCATCGCGGACTGGGAGGACCATGCCGAAGACCGCGAACGGGAACAGACCGCGGAACTGGTCGACCAACTGATCAGCGAACACCGGGCCGACCGCCAACCCTGACCGGATCCCGGGGCCAGCGATCGGCCTCCGAAGATCGAGGACGGCCCCCCGTCGGGTGGTCCGACCAGGTACTCGTGGGTGGCATCGCCTCGGACTCGCGACCCCGGGTGGGCGCGATGCCCTGGAATCCTGCCGTGATGCGATCGGAGACCGCGGCCGCCTCGACCGGGCCGTCGGCGACCACCCCGCCCGTCGGGTGATCGAGGGAACCGGTCGCACTCGGGGGATGGCATCAGTGAAACAACAGAAGTCCCGTCCACCAAACGGTAAAGGCGGCGTGGCCCCGACATCCGGGTCCATGTCCGAGGAGTACCCGCTCGAGGAACTGGCGAGCCTTCCAAGCTTCTACCATCCGGCCGCCTCCCCCGATGGCGAGTCGATCGCCGTCTACTACGACGGAAGCGGTCGGAACGAACTCTACCTGGTCGACCCAGACACCGGGGCCAAGACCCAGGTCAGCGACGGGGAGGTCCCCCGCGATGCGCGGTACCCGTTCCGGTGGGCGCCAAACGGTGAGGGGTTCTACTACCATCTCGACGAGGGCGGCAACGAGCAAAACGACATCATGCACCTAGACCGAGACGGCGAGGTCGAGGCCGTCGTCGAGAACGACAATCAGTGCATCCTCACCGACATCAGCGAGGACGGGGAGACCCTGTTGTTCCTCAGTGACGCCGGACAGCAGTTGAACCTCTACGCCCACGACACGGGGTCCGGGGAGACAACCCAGCTCACCGAGTACCGACAACCCGTGCGTGCCGGGGTGCTCAGCCCGGACGGGGACCGGATCGCCTACGCCACGAACGAAAGCGATGACCTCGACAACCAGGACGTCTACGTCGCCGACGTCGACGGATCAAACCCGCGGAACCTCGAGATCGGGGAGGCGGGGGCCGAGGCCGGTGTCAGCGACTGGCACCCGGATGGGGACCGGTTGCTTGTCTCGGACAACAGCTCCGACAAGCCCCGGGTCGGCGTCTACGACCTCGGTGCCGACGAGGTCACCTGGTACTCGTCTCCCGAAGCCGTGGAGTCCCCGACGACGTTCCTCCCGGACGGGACCGGATTCCTCGCGACCCGCACCCGGGAGTGTGCGGTGATGCCGGTGGTCTACGACCTCGATTCGGGGGCCGCCCAGGAGTTCGAGCTCCCCGAGGGTGTCGCCGCCTTCCCTGGGTACGGCGACGCCGCACTGCTCTCGGAGTCGAGGGTGTTGCTCACCCAGGAGACCCCGACCCAGCGGACGGCCCTGTACGTCCATGATCTCGATACCGGCGAGACCGAGACGGTCCTCGAACCGGAGTACGGCGACCTCGACCCCGGCGGGTTCAAAGACGCCGAGTATCACACCTTCGACTCCCACGACGGCCTCGAGATCGAGGCGCTCGTCTACGACTCCGGGGTGCGGCCCTCCCCGGTCGTGGTGAAGATCCATGGCGGTCCCGCAGGGCAGGACCTCCAACGGTTCGACCGCTCCACCCAGTTCCTCGCAACGCGGGGGTACAGCGTCCTCCAGGTCAACTATCGGGGCTCGACCGGTCGCGGCCGGGAGTTCAAGAACATGATCAACCACGACTGGGGCGGCGCCGAACAGGGGGACATCGCGGCTGGCGCCCGGTGGCTCGCCGAGCAGGACTGGGTCGACGAGGACCGGATGGCCGTCTACGGCGGCTCCTACGGCGGGTACTCCACGTACATGCAGATGGTGCAGTACCCGGAGCTCTGGGCCGCCGGCATCGCCCACGTCGGCATGACCGACCTCCAGGCGTTGTACGAGGAGTCGATGCCACACTTCGAGACCACCCTGGAACGGTACCTGGGCGACCCGGAGGAGAACGCCGACCTCTACCGGGATCGGTCGGCGATCACCCACATCGACAGCTTCGAGGGGCCATTGTGCATGATCCACGGGATCAACGACCCCCGATGCCCGATCAGTCAGGCCCGCCTGTTCCGGGACGCCCTCGAAGACGCCGGCTTCACCGAGGGCGAGGACGGCGACTTCGAGTACGTCGAACTCGGTGAGGAGGGGCACGGATCGACGGACATCGACCAGCAGATTCGGTCGTTCCGCATCCTGGCGGACTTCCTCGACCGTCGGATGCCCGTCGACGCCCCGTCCGAACCGGCGGAGTGACCGGGCCAGGCCAGCCGGGACTCGCCGCGACCGGGAAGCCCTAAATCCCCGCGGGGCCCACGCGTTGGCATGGACGCCTACGACCGCGTCACCCGCAATGTCGCGGAGGTCGTGACGGAGGAGGAGCTCCGGGGAGTGCTGGCCGACCCCGCGGGCCGGCGCGCGTACGTGGGGTACGAACCGTCCGGGGTCCTGCACTTGGGGCACATGTTGACGACGAACGCCTTGATCGACCTCCAGGATGTCGGCGTCGAGATCGTGGTGTTGCTCGCCGACGTCCACGCCTACCTGAACGGGAAGGGCAGCTTCGAGGAGATCCGCCGTGTCGCCGACCGGATGCGAGACCAGTTCGTCGCCTACGGGCTCGACCCCGACCAGGCGGAGTTCGTCCTCGGGTCGTCGTTCCAACTGGACGAGGCCTACGTCCTCGACCTCCACCACCTCGCCGTCGAGACGTCGTTGAACCGCGCCCAACGCGCGATGGCCGAACTCCAGGGCGACGAGACCGCAACCGTCTCCCACGTCGTCTACCCCCTGATGCAGGCCCTCGACATCGAGTACCTCGATCTGGACATCGCCGTCGGGGGCATGGACCAGCGGAAGGTCCACATGCTCCACCGCGAGGAACTCCCGGCCCTCGGGTACGACGCCCGCCCCTGTATTCACACCCCGATCATCGCCGACCTCTCGACGGGCGTCGGCAAGATGTCCTCCTCGAGTGGCGTCACGATCTCGATGGAGGACGACACGGAGGCACTCGCCGAGAAGATCGAGTCCGCCTACTGTCCCCCGACCCGGGACCCCGAACCCGACAAGGACGGGAACGAGCGGGAGAACCCCGTGTTGCAACTGTTCCAGTACCACGTCTTCCCGCGGTTCGATGCGGTCACCGTCGAACGACCCGCGGAGTACGGGGGCGACGTCACCTACGAGGACTACGAGAGTCTCGCGACCGCGTTGGAGGCCGGGGACCTCCACCCGGCCGACGCCAAGCAGGCGTTGACAACCTACCTCGACGACCTGATCGCTCCCGGTCGCGAGGCCTTGCGTCGCCACCGTCGGGACGCCTGAGTCACATCCCGAACTGTCGCATCGTCGACTGCACCACGCCGTTCGCGACGAACCCCAGCCCCGCCAGCACCAGGGCGATCCCGGTCCCGATGAGGAGGTTTTCCGAGGCGACGAGGGCAATTCCAGCAAGCAACATCAGGACACCCAAACCGCCACTGAGGCCGAGCCGACCCAACATACTCGCGTGGGCGACCCGGGCCCGCATAACCGTGTCGGCCATGCGTCCGCCGCTGGTCGGCAGTTTTACCCGTGTCTGCCCCGAACTTGTGGCCATGAGCGAAGAAGAACGGGACCGGAAGAACCTCCGGATGCCCGACGACGACGAGGTATTCGCCGTCGTCGAGTCCATGTTGGGGGCCAACCGCGTCCGCGTCCGGTGTGCCGACGGCGAGACACGAACCGCCCGCATCCCCGGGAAGATGCAAAAACGGGTCTGGATCCGGGAAGACGACGTCGTTCTCGTCGAACCGTGGGACTGGCAAGACGAGAAGGCCGACATCACCTGGCGCTACGAGAAGGCCGATGCCGACCAGCTCCGGGAGGAGGGCCACATCGAGTAGCGTGAGCGACGAGGAACGACTGGTCGAACCGCCGACCGAGTCCCCGGGCGAGGATGTCCCCGGGGACGAGTGGGAGCAACTCGACGTCTCCGACACCGAGGCCGATCGCATCGCTCGGTCCCGCGACCGCGAGTTTCTGGAGTTTAGGAAACGGTTGAAGGACGCCGACCAGTTCAAAGTCGAGGCGTCGGTCTTCGACGATGCCACGCTGGCGGCGGTGTACAAACTCGTCCAGGACGGGTACCTCACCGCGATCGGGGGCCCCGTCTCGACGGGCAAGGAGGCCAACGTCTACGAGGCCTACGGTGCCGACGGTCCCGGGGACGACGTCGCGGTGAAGATCTACCGGATCTCCACCTCGAACTTCCGGCAGATGGAGGAGTATCTCGCCGGCGACCCCCGGTTCGAGGGGCTGGGGTCGGATAAGAACAAGATCGTCCAGGCCTGGGTCCGCAAGGAGTTCTCGAACCTTGAACGCGCCCGTGACGCCGGTGTGCGGGTCCCCGATCCGATCGCGGTCCAGCGCAACGCCCTGGTGATGGAGTACATCGGCGTGGAGGGCGACCCCGCTCCCCGCCTCGAGGAAGTCCACGTCGAGAACCCCGAGACCGCCTACGAGGTATTGCGGGAGTACATGCGTCGCCTCTACGCGGCGGGACTGGTCCATGGCGACCTCTCGGAGTACAACGTCGTCGTCTGGCAGGGCGAACTCGTGATCATCGACGTCGGGCAGGCGGTCACGGTCCACCACCCGAACAGCGAGGAGTTCCTGCGACGAGACTGTCAGAACGTGGCGTCGTTCATCACCAGACAGGGGTACGACGTCGATGCGGATGCCTTGTACGACCACGTCACGACCCCCGACCCATCACCGTGACCCACGTCCGGGTCGTCGGGCCTAGAGAAAGTTTTTACACGTTCATCCGGTACGGAACCCTATGCAACACGTGACGATTCCGCAGGACCGAATCGGGGTGCTCGTCGGCGAAGGGGGTGAAACGCTGCGCCGCATCGAGCGTGAGGCCGACGTCCGCCTCGACGTCGACTCCCAGAACGGGTCCGTCGCCATCGAACAGGTCGGGGACCCGGTGACCGCGATGCAGGGGCCGGACATCGTCCGGGCGATCGGGCGGGGCTTCTCACCCGAGGACGCCCTGGCCCTCCTCGAGGAGGAGATGATGATGTTCGACACCATCGACCTCCAGCGGGCGGCCCGCAACGACAACGACCTCCGCCGGCAGAAGGGCCGCCTCATCGGTGAGGACGGGCGCACCCGGGAGCTGATGGAGGAACTCACCGGGGCGAGTGTCGTCATCTACGGGACGACCCTGGGGATCATCGGCCGGCCGAAGGAGGTCGATGTCGTCCGGTCGGCCGCGGAGATGCTCCTGGACGGTGCGCCCCACGGGGCGGTGTACTCGTTCCTCGAGCGAAAGCGCCGCGAGGAGTTGAAACATCGGGGGATGGAGTACCACGAGTTCCACGGGTAACCCGGATTCCGTACTTAAACTCCGGCGTGGGAACGACTGGCACGCCGAGTGACGGCCCGACGGCGGCCCGCTGCCGCCCCGACTCCGCCACGCTTTTATAGAAGGACATTCATATTCCCATTCGACTATGGCTCAGCAGATGGGCAACCAACCTCTCATCGTACTGTCCGAGGAGTCCCAACGGACCTCTGGGAAGGACGCACAGTCCATGAACATCACCGCCGGCAAGGCGGTGGCCGAGTCCGTCCGGACCACCCTCGGCCCCAAAGGGATGGACAAGATGCTCGTCGACGACGGCGGCAGCGTCGTCGTCACCAACGACGGCGTCACCATCCTCAAAGAGATGGACATCGAGCACCCGGCGGCCAACATGATCGTCGAGGTCGCCGAGACACAGGAGAACGAGGTCGGCGACGGCACCACCACCGCCGTCATCCTCGCCGGCGAACTCCTCAGTGAAGCCGAGGACCTCCTCGAACAGGATATCCACCCCACCACGCTCGCCCAGGGGTACCGACAGGCCGCCAGCAAATCCAAAGAGGTCCTCGACGACCTCGCGATCGACGTCTCGGCCGACGACACCGAGATCCTCGAACAGATCGCCGCCACCGCGATGACCGGCAAAGGCGCCGAAAGCGCCAAGGACACCCTGGCATCCCTCGTCGTCGAGGCCGTCCAGACCGTCGCCGACGACGACGGTATCGACACCGACAACGTCCAGGTGAACAAGGTCGTCGGCGGCTCGATCGGCGAGTCCGAACTCGTCGACGGCGTCATCATCGATAAGGAACGCGTCGTCGAGAGCATGCCCTACCGCGTCGAGGACGCCAACATCGCCCTCGTCGACTCCGGGATCGAGGTTCAGGAGACCGAGATCGACTCCGAGGTCAACATCAGCGACCCCGACCAGCTCCAGGAGTTCCTCGACCAGGAAGAACAGCAGCTCCGCGAGATGGTCGACAAACTGGAGGAGGTCGGCGCCGACGTCGTCTTCGCCGACGGCGCCATCGACGACATGGCACAGCACTTCCTCTCCCAGGCCGGCATCATGGCCGTCCGGCGCACCAAGTCCGCCGACCTCAAGGCCCTCTCCCGGTCGACCGGCGCCCGCCTCGTCTCCGGTGTCCGGGACCTCGAGGCCGACGACCTCGGGTTCGCTGGGTCGGTCACCCAGAAGGACATCGGGGGCGACGAACAGATCTTCGTCGAAGGCGTCGACGAAGCCCGGTCGGTCACCCTCATCCTGCGGGGCGGGACCGACCACGTCGTCGACGAAGTCGAACGCGCCGTCGAGGACTCCCTCGGCGTCGTCCGCGTCACCCTCGAGGACGGCACCGTCCTCCCCGGCGGTGGCGCCGTCGAGACCGAACTGGCCCTGGCGCTACGGGACTACGCCGACAGCGTCGGCGGCCGCGAACAACTCGCCGTCGAGGCCTTCGCCGACACCCTCGAAGTCGTCCCCCGCACCCTCGCAGAGAACGCGGGCCACGACCCCATCGACAGCCTCGTCGACCTCCGCTCCCACCACGACGGTGGCGACACCACGTGGGGCCTCGACGCCTACACCGGCGACCTCATCGACATGGAGACCGAGGGCGTCGTCGAACCCCTGCGCGTGAAGAGTCAGGCCGTCGAATCCGCGACCGAAGCCGCGACGATGATCCTGCGCATCGACGACGTCATCGCCGCCGGCGACCTCTCCGGTGGCCAGGTCGATGCCGACACCGACGCCGAGGACGTCCCGACCGGCACCGGTGACATGGGCGGCCCCGGCGGTATGGGCGGCATGGGCGGCATGGGTGGCATGGGCGGCGCGATGTAAGCCCGGCCACCCCCCACTCGGTACCGACTCCTGTTTTCGACCGCAGAGCTTTCACACTGTTCCCCCCGGTTCAGGGGGAACTAAGGCCGAGCCGCCCACAGCCGCCAGCATGGAGACGCGGCTGCTCGCCCACGACGACGTCCGAGAGAACACCCCGATGCCGGAGTGCATCGCCGCAGTCGAGGACGCATTCGCAGCCTACGCCCGCGGGAACGCCCAAATGCCCCCGAAATCTTACATCGACCTCGACCGATACAACGGCGACTTCCGATCGATGCCCGCCTACCTCGAGGCCGAGGACTGGGACGCCGCCGGCATCAAGTGGGTGAACGTCCACCCCGACAACCGCGCCCAGTTCGACCTGCCGACGGTCATGGGGACGATGATCTACTCCAACCCGGAGAACGCATTACCCCTGGCCATCCTCGATGGCACCACCCTCACCAGACAACGCACCGGCGCCGCGGCCGCCGTCGCCACCGAGCACCTCGCACCACGGGACGCAAGCTCGCTCGGCATCGTCGGCGCCGGCGTCCAGTCCTACACCCAACTCGAGGCCATCGCGGAGGTCCGGGACCTCGACCACGTCGTCGTCAGCGACGTCCGAGAGGAGGCCGTCGAGGCCTTCATCGAGTACTTCGCCGGCACGTTCGACGTCCAGGCCGGCAGCATCGCCGACGCCGGGCACTGCGACATCCTCTCGACGGTCACCCCCGTCGAGGACCCGATCGTCGACGTCGCCGACGTCGGCGAGGACACCCACATCAACGCGATCGGCGCAGACGCCGAGGGCAAACACGAACTCAGCGACGACCTCCTGAAGACGGCGAAACTCGTCATCGACGACTACGAACAGTGCACCCACTCCGGGGAGATCAACGTCCCCTGGCAGGCTGGGATCTTAGGCGAGGAGGACATCCACGCCGAACTCGGCGACGTCATCATCGGGGCCGCTTCCGGCCGCGACGCGGCTGACGGCATCACCGTCTTCGACTCGACCGGGTTGGCGATCCAGGACGTCGCGGCTGCCCACGTCGTCTACGAACACGCCGTCGACCACGACATC
Organism: Halobacteriaceae archaeon; assembly: GCA_042216925.1. Lineage (GTDB taxonomy): Archaea > Halobacteriota > Halobacteria > Halobacteriales > Halobacteriaceae > JBDGTJ01. The sequence continues at coordinate 9,186 of JBDGTJ010000059.1, read as the reverse complement.
GGCACCAGCATCGACCTCATCGGCACCGAGTGAGCCTACTCCAACCGGATCGCCGGGCGGAACGGCACCGCCTGGCTTGCCTTCTCGTCGCTGGCCGCCGTCTCGGGCACGACCTCCACGGTCGCATCGAAGGTCTCCGCTAGGAACGTACTCGCCCGCTCGTACACCTCGCGCTCCTCGACCGCGGTCAGGGCCGCCACCTCCTCGTCGCTCCGACTGCGCACGGTCTCCACGAGGTCGGAGACCAGCGATTCGACCACATCACCCCGCTCGCGGTTGGCTGGGTCCTCCATGACCGCCCCCATGATCGCGCCGGTGTCCTCCGGACCGACATCGACGACGGTCTCGAAGACGTCGGTCTTCCAGTCGGCGGCGGTGTACACCCACACCGTCTCCGGGTCGGTCCCGGTGACGTCGATGATGTCGTTGATGTCCTCGACCAACTCCTGGACCAGGGCCTCCTCGGCCTCGACCTGCTGATCTTCGAGGGCGGGATCGGGTTCTGGCCAGGCCGCGTCCTCGGCCGGGGTTCCGACCAGGCGGTCGTGGAGTTCGTTCGTGAGGAACGGGACGAACGGCGCCAACAACCGCAACCGGGTCGCCAACACGGTCTGCTGGGTCCACTTCGCCCCCGGGCGGTCCAGGTCGGTGCGTCGTCGGTACCACCGCAAGGTCTCCGCGAACCGGTAGAACACCGCCTGGCTCGCGCGCCGCGTCTCGAACCGGTCGAGGGCGGCGGTCGCCTCGCGGATCGTCGACTGCAACCGCGCCAACAACCACCGGTCGATGTGGGCCAACTCCGGCCGGTCATCGGGCGCGTCGGCCGCGATGACCTCGGACGCTCGCTCCCAGAACCGGTCGAGTTGCTCCCGGGTCGAGGCCACCTCCTCGCTCCGCCAGTCGTAGTCCTGCCACGGTTCCGCCGAGTTCAACAGGAAGAACCGGACGGTGTCGGCGCCGTAGGTCTCGATGGCCTCGGTCGGCAACACGACGTGGCCCTTCGAGGAGGACATCGCCTCCCCTTCCAGCAACCCCATCCCCATCACGGTGACGCCCTGGGGCCACTCCGGTGGCTCGAACAGTTCGGCGTGGTGGAACAGGTAGAAGGTGAGGTGGTTGTTGATCAGGTCGTTGCCCGAACACCGGTAATCAACCGGGTACCAGTACTGCCACTCCTCGCGCAACGCCAGCGCCCGCTCGTCGGGGTCCTCGACCGCGTCGGCGCCGTAGAACAACGCATCGAAGAACGCATGGTCGAGGTCCTCGACCGGGATGTCCTGGATCTGGGGTGCGATCGTGTAGTAGGCCATGTAGATCGTCGAGTCGCTCAACGGCTCGATCACGAACGCATCGTCCCACGGCAGTCGCGTCCCCAACCCGTAGTTCCGGATGCAGGGCCACTTCTCCAACCAGTCGACGGCGTAATCGAACTGCTCGCGCGTGTTCTCCGGGATGGCGTCCAGTTGCGCGACGGCGTCGTGGGCCAACTGCTTCCAGTCCTCGTCGTCGTAGTTCAGGAACCACGTGTCCTGCTGGGCGACCTCGACGTCACCACCACACCGACAGATCACCTCCTCGGTGAACTCGTACATCGTCCCGAAGTTGTCCCGGGCCTCGTGGTCGGCACGGAACCGATCGCGGACCTCCTCGATGACCTCGCCGGCGTACTCGCCGTAGTTGTCGAGGAGTCGCCCGCGGTGGAACTCGTCCTGGTAGAGGTCCTCGGTCACGCCGGGGAGATCGGGGTCGTCGCTGGACTCGATGCCGGCGGCCGCGACCGCATCGGCCGCCGGGATATCGCCGTACCCCTCGATCTCCAGGATCGGCACCGGTTCGATCGCCCGGACCTCTTCTGCGGAGACCCCGTACTCGGCGGCGATCTCGTCGGCACGGGCCTGGACCTCCTGTAAGGCGATGTAGTCGTCGGGGGAGTGGGCGGGCACCGACATCACCACGCCAGTGGCGTTGTCCGGGTCGACGAACGACGCCGGCAAGATCACCACCGCCTCTTCGGTGACCGGGTTGGTGACGCGGTCGCCGACGAGGGCTCCACCGGGGAACCGGTCCTCGACGGTGACGGTGTGGTCCTGTAACTCGAACTTCTCGACGGCCGCGGCCGATAGCACCGTCGGTTCCCCGTCGACGGTCGCCCGCACGTACTCGCTGTCCGGGTCGACGAACGCGTTGGTCACGCCCCGCACCGTCTCGGGCCGCAACGTCGCCATCGGGTAGACCGTCTCGCCGTCTGTGCCCCGGAACCGGATGAGGGTGAACTCCTGGAACTCCGCGTTCTCCCCTTCCAGGATGTCGTGGGTGGTCACCGGTTGCTCCTCGTTCGTACAGTAGTTCACCGGGTGTAACCCCTTCTCGAGGAGGCCCCGATCTTTCAACGTCTCGTACTGCCAGGTGATGAACCGCGAGTACCGGTCGTCGTTCGTGGTGAACTCCCGCCGCCAGTCGATCGACAATCCCAACTGCTGGAAGTTCTTCTTGTAGTGGTTCTCGATGAAATACCGGGCGAACCCCATCGGCGTCTCCAGGTCCTGTAACTCCGCCTCGGGGACGCCGTACGTGTCCCGCAGCACCGAGAGCTGCTCGGTTTCACCCTCCTTGAGGCGCTCGACGGCCCCCACGATCGGCGTCCCGGTCACGTGCCACGCGATCGGGAACAAGACGTTGTCGCCCTGGAGGCGTCGGTACCGCGCCCAGACGTCCGGGACCGTATACGTCCGGGCGTGGCCGATGTGCATCCCGCCGTTGGGATAGGGGTAGGGGACCGTGACGAACGTCGCCTCCTCGTCGGGATCCGGGTCGGCCTCGTACCGGCCGTCCGTCGCCCATCGCTCCCGCCACTTCGACTCCAGGGCCTGGGGCTCGTATGTCATACCACCCGGTGGCAGCCTGGGCGTCAAAAGCCCTCCCTTCGCCCGCGCTTGACAGCCGATCCTGTCTGATCGCCGCCGCTATCACTCGACGTCGATCTGGTAGGCGTCGCCGGCATCTGCGGCCTTCGGCAACGTCACCCGCAACACCCCATCGTCGAAGGTCGCCTCGACGGCGTCGACCTCCACCTCCTCGGGTAACTCGATGTTCCGGGAGGCCGATTCGGTCAGCCGCTCCCGTCGGATGTACCGTCCGGTGAGGTCCTCCTCGTCGCTGGTCGTCGTCCGCTCGGCACTGATCGACAGCGTGTCCTCGAGGAGTTCGACCTCGATGTCCTCGCTGTCGAAGGCCGGGAGGTCGGCGGTGACGACGAAGGCGTCGCCGCGGTCCTGGACGTCCACGGGCATCCCCCGGAACCCGAGGTCGGTGCCGAAGTCCTCGTCGAAGCGTTCATTGATGCGATCGAGCACCCGCTCGATTTCTCTGAATGGATTGCCACGGCTCATACCTCCTGACCTACGAGCACCGACGGAATAAGGCCTGTGTCAGAGGACGTGCTCGACGTCGTAGGAGCCCAACACCTGCACCCACCCGTCGTCGGCGACCGATTCGACGGTCGCCAACGCGGCCTGGGTGCGGTCCTCGTAGAGGCCCGCCGCCAGATCCAGATGGAAGACGTAGTCCCCGAGCCGATCGCCGCTCGGCCGGGACTCGACCCGGGTGAGGTCGATGTCCCGGTCGGCGAACGGTTCCAACAGTCTGACGAGCAAGCCCGGGTAGTCGGTGTCCGGGTAGACGATCAGCGTCGTCTTCCCGCCGGCACGCGCTCGCTGGGCGGCCGGGACCACGAGGAAGAACCGCGTGGCGTTGGCGGGTCGGTCCTGGATGGCGTCGGCGATGACCGTCAGCTCCGAATCGGCGAGGTCGGGGTGGGCGATCCCCGCGACGGACTCGTCCGCCCTGGCCCGTTCGACGCCGCGGGCCGTCGAGGCCACCGGTTCGACGCTGACGTCGGGGTACTCCGCCTCGAGGAAGTCATGGCACTGGGCCAGTGCCTGCTCGTGACTCGCGATCACGTCGAAGCCCCTGTCCTGGGCGAGTAACGCGTGCTCGATCGGGGTGACGAGCTCCCGCCCGATCGCGACGTCGTACTCGAGGAGGGCATCCTGCGAGGCGGTGACGCTGCCCTCGATGCTGTTCTCGATCGGGACGACACCGCGGTCTGCGTCCCCGGCCGCGACCGCCGCGATCACGTCCTGGACACCGTCCACGAACGTGACGTCGTCGGCGACTGCCCGCGCCGCCCGATGGGAGTAGGTCCCGGCGGGGCCCAGGGTGACCGTCGTCATGCGTGTACGCGTGGGGCGGTCCCGCGAAAAACCCCTCGGCTCCCGGGTCAGTGACCCGGGTTCGACGCCGCAGGGTCGAGATGCGTGTGATCGAAGGCGTCGTCGTATTTCAACCCGTACCCGACCGCCCGATCCACCCCGATGTGTGCGCCCCAGACCACAGCAGCCCACGCGAAGGGGTCGATGGCCAACAGGACCCCGGCCAGGCCAAGGGCCAGCGGCAGCGGATACCAGTGCACCAGGTTGTAGGTCACCGCGCCGACCCGCGGCGAGTGGAGGTACCCGACCATCCCGAGGTCAGGCGCCAACGCGAGGAGGAGGATCACCCACCACGGGGTCCCGAGGTGATAGAGGAGGACGAGCGCCGCGACCGCGATAGCCAGTCCCTCGAGTTTGAGATACGTCCGTGGTTCCATGCCATCCAGAGGCGGTCGCCGAGCATAATCGTTGTCGGCGCCGTGTGGACACGGGACACGCCGTCACCGGTTCCGGATGTGGATGGCCCGACCCAACGCGTGTTTGGCGGCCTCCATCGTCGCCTCTGACAGCGTCGGATGGGTGTGGACCGTCGCCGCGACGTCCTCGAGGGTCGCCCCCATCTCGACGGCCAACCCGATCTCGGCGATGAGTTCGGAGGCCTCCGGACCGACGGCCTGCCCGCCGAGGATGAATCCCGACGCCTCGTCGGCGACGATGCGGACGAACCCGTCGGGGTCGGCCGTGGTCAACGCCCGGCCGTTCGCCCCGAAGGGGAATCGACCGACGACCGGGTCGAACCCCTCGGCTTCGGCCTCGGTCTCCGTGAGTCCCACCACCCCGATCTCGGGGTCGGTGAACACCGCCGCGGGCACGGCCTGCTGGTCGAGAGCGGCCGGTTCGCCGGCGACGACCTCCGCTGCGACCTCGCCCTCGTGGCTGGCGGCGTGGGCGAGCATCGGCTCGCCGGCGACGTCCCCGATGGCGTACACGTTATCGACGTTCGTCCGGCACTGCTCGTCGGTCTCGATGAACCCGTCCTCGTCGGTGTCCAGCCCGACCGCCGACAGGTTCAGGGTGTCGGTCACCGGCTCCCGACCGACGGCGACCAGGGCCTTCTCCGTGTAGAACTCCGTCTCCGCTCCGTCCTCGTCCTCGGTGACGACGGTGATCCCGTCGTCGGTCTCGGTCCACTCGCTGGCGGCTTCGCCGAAGGCGAACTCCACACCGAGGGACTCCGCCCGCTTCCGCACCGGTCTGGAGACATCGGCCGGGAACCCGGGGAGGGCGTCGTCGAGCATCTCCACGACCGTGACGTCGGTCCCGAGTTTGGCCAGGACCGTCGAAAGCTCCATGCCGATGTACCCAGCGCCGACCACGACGACGTCGTCGGGGATCGCCGACAGCCCCAGGGCGGTCCGGGAGTCGATGACGTGCTCACCGTCGAACTCGAACCCCGGGATCTCCACGGGGCGGGACCCGGTCGCGATGATCGCCGCCTCGAACTCGAAGGTCTCTGAACCCTGGCCCTCGCCGGTGTGGGCGACCCGCAACGAGCTGTCGTCGGCGAACTCGGCGCGGCCGTCGACGATGTGGACGCCGGTCGCCTCACACAGGCGTTCGACGCCGTCGGTGAGCTGGTCGACGACCCCGTCTTTCCACTCGACCATCTCACCCATGTCGACGGAGGGATTCGCGTAGACCCCGCGGTCCTCAGCGGTCGCGGCCTCGTAGGCGACGTCGGTCGCCGAGATCAACGCCTTCGACGGGATGCACCCATGGTTCAGGCAGACGCCCCCGACCGCATCCTTCTCGATGAGGGTGACGTCGACGTCGAGTTGTGCGGCTCGGAGCGCGGCGACGTACCCGCCCGGACCAGCGCCGATCACGGCGAGGTCGGTGCCGGTGGAGATGTCTCCGACAACCATCATCGGAGAACCGACGCCCAACTATTTCAACGCCGTGGAATGTCTGCGTCGGCAGTCCTCACTCGAGGACCAGGAGCCGCGGGTCCGCCAGATACTCCTTGACCCGGTTGACGAATGCCGCCGCGACCGCCCCGTCGACCACGCGGTGGTCGATGGTCAGGGACAAGGGCAACGTCTTCCGGGCGACGACCTCTCCGTCCTCGACGACCGGGCGGTCCTCGATCGCGCCGAGGCCGAGGATCGCGACCTCCGGATAGTTCAAAATCGGCGTCGCGTACTCCCCGCCGATCGCGCCGAAGTTCGTGATCGAGAACGTCGACCCCTGCATCTCCTCCCGGGAGATCGACCGATCGCGGGCCCGGTCGGCGAGCTCCTGGCTCTCGGCGGCCAGTTCCAGGATACCCTTCTCGCCGACGTCCCGGACCACCGGCACCATCAACCCCGCATCCGTGGCGACCGCCACCCCGATGTCGTAGTAGTGTTTCAACACGATCTCTTCGGCGTCCGCGTCGAGTTGGCTGTTGAGGTACGGGAACTCCTCGAGGGCGGCGACGACTGCCTTCATCACGAACGGGAGGTAGGTCAACCGGACGTCCGACTCGGCGACGCGGTCTTTCAGGTCGGCCCGCCACTCGACCAGGTCCTCGACGACCACCGTGTCATGGTGGGTGACGTGGGGCGCGGTGAACTTCGAGCGCTCCATCTGTTCGCCGACCGTTCGCCGAACCCCGCGGTAGGGCACCCGTTCCTCCTCCCGGTCGCCACCCGTCTCGACGGCTTCCACGTCGGCGGCCTGGGCGGCCTCCTGGGCGTCGGCGTACTCCTCGACGGCCTCGGTGGTCACGTAGGGTTGGCCGTCGCGTTCCTCGACCATCGGCACGGCATCGAGGTCGACGTCCAGCTCTGCCGCCCGGCGACGGGTCGCGGGCGCCGCAAGGGTCCTATCTCGGGTGGTGTCCGCCGTGTCGGCGGGGGCAGAGGCGGGTTCGGCCGCCGGTTCCTCCGGTTCGGGCTCGGTCTCGCCCTCGGCGGCGGCCTCGACGTCGGCCTCGGTGACCCGCCCGCTCGGACCGGTGCCCTCCACCGAGTCGAGGTCGACGCCGAGTTCCCGGGCGCGTCGCCGCACCCGTGGCGCGGCGAACACCCGGTCGGTCGCCTCGTCAGTGCCCGCCCCCGCTTCCTCCTCGGCGGCGTCCGAGTCGGTGTCCGCCGGGGCTTCGGTCTCGGGTGCTGTGCCCTCGACCTCGCCATCGGTCTCGAAGGTGACGAAGACGTCACCAACCGGCACCACGTCCCCCGGTTCCCAGTGGAGTTCGGCCACCGTCCCGTCGTAGGGTGAGGGGACATCCACAACCGCCTTGTCGGTCTCGACCTTCGCGACCGCCTGGTCCTCGGTGACGGTGTCACCCTCCGCGACCAGCCACTCGACCAACTCGCCCTCGGCGACGCCTTCACCGACGTCGGGCAACCGGAACTCGTGTCGGGTCATCTTAGAACTCCATGACCTCCTCGATCCCGTCCTCGATCCGGGCTGCCTCGGGCAGGTAGTAGTCCTCGAGCGCGGCGAGGGGGTAGGGCACGTCGAACCCGGTGATGCGTTTGACCGGCGCCTCCTGGTAGAGGAGCGCCTCCTCCTGGATCGTCGTCGCGATCTCGGCGCCCATCCCTCCGGTCTTCGGTGCCTCGTGGACGACGACGGCCCGCCCGGTCTTCTTGAACGACTCCGTGATCGCCTCGACGTCCAAGGGCTTGGTCGTCCGCAGGTCAACGACCTCGACGTCGACGTCCTCGACGTTCTCCGCCGCCTCGAGACTCGGGCGCGTCATCGCCCCGTAGGTGAACAACGACAGGTCAGACCCCTCGCGACGCACCGTCGCCTCGCCGAGGGGCACCTCGTAGGCGTCCTCGGGGACATCCTCGCGGAACGACCGGTAGATCTTCTTGGGCTCCAGGAAGATCACGGGGTCGGGGTCCCGGATCGCGGCCACGAGCATCCCCTTGGTATCGTAGGGCGTACTCGGGATCGCGACCTTCAACCCGGCCTCGTGGGTGTAGAAGGCCTCCTTGGACTCCGAGTGGTGTTCGGGCGCCCGGATCCCGCCACCGTAGGGAGCTCGCAACACCATCGGACAGGTGAACCGGCTCCGGGACCGCGTCCGCAACCGTGCCATGTGCGAGACGATCTGGTCGAACCCCGGGTACATGAACCCGGAGAACTGGATCTCGGGCACCGGCCGCAACCCGTATGCGGCCATGCCGACCGAGGTCCCGACGATCCCGGACTCGGCCAACGGCGTGTCGATGACCCGGTCGGGGCCGAACTCCTCGTAGAGGCCCTGGGTCGCCCGGAACACGCCCCCGTTCTCGCCGACGTCCTCGCCGAGGACGACCACGTCCTCGTCGGCCCGCATCTCGGTGGCGAGACCGTCCCGGACCGCCTGGACGAGGGTCAAGCTCTCTGCCATGCTCAGTCCTCCAGGAGCTCCTCGTCCCCGTGCCGGTCACGCAGCGCCTGGAACTCCTCGAGTTCGGCCTGCAACCGGGGTGGCATCTGTTCGTAGGTGTGTTCGAACATCTCTCGTGGATCCGGATCGATTTCGGCCTCGGCCTCCTCGATGGCGGTCGCGACCTCCTCCTCGTTGCGGTCCTCGATCGCCTGGACCTGTTCGTCGTCCAGGCGACCGGTGTCCTTGAGGAACGTCTCCAGACGCGGGATCGGGTCGCGGGCTTTCCACTTCTCGACTTCGGCCTCGTCCCGGTAGACCGAGGGGTCGTCGGCCGTGGTGTGGGCGCCGAACCGGTACTGCACCGCCTCGATCAGCGTCGGCCGCACCTCGCCCTCGTCGGGGTTCTTGGCCTTCTCGACGGCCCGCCGCGTGATCTCGTAGGTCGCCAGCGGGTCCATCCCGTCGATCTGCACGCCGTCGAACCCGTAGGCCGTCGCCTTCTGGGCGAGGGTCTCGGAGGCCGTCTGGCGTTCCCGCGGCACCGAGATCGCCCACTGGTTGTTGTTACAGAAGAAGACGTTCGGCGTATCGAAGACGCCGGCG
>JBDGTJ010000006.1:0-40327 GCA_042216925.1 Halobacteriaceae archaeon | reverse complement strand
AGACTGTGTTGTCGCTCTCGAAACTCGGTGACATCCCGATACGGCTCCACCGTTCTATTCCCGAGGACGCCACCCTGAAGCAGGTCACACTCAAGACGGAACCGACCGGTGAGTGGTTCGCCACCTTCGGCGTGGAGATCGACCACGAACCACCCACGAAACCAGAACCCCCGAGCAGTGCGTCGGGATCGACGTGGGTATCTTGAAGTACGCCCACGACACCGATGGAACGGCGGTTGAATCGCTCGACCTCTCGGACGAGCGCGAACGCTTGGAACGAGAGCAACGCAAGCTTTCGCGGAAGGAACACGGGTCTTCCAATTGGGAGAAACAGCGCCGGCGGGTGGTCGAGTGCCACGCCGCCCTGAAGCGCAAGCGCCGTGACTTTCTCCACAAGCTCTCGAACTACTACGCTCGGGAGTACGACCTCGTGGCGGTCGAAGATCTGAACGTGAAGGGGATGATGGAGTCGCCGTCGAACAGCCGCAACACGGCGTCGGCGGCGTGGCGAACGTTCCTCTCGTTGCTCGAATACAAGTGCGAGCGTGAAGGGACGCACTTCGTCGCGGTCGAACCGGAAGGGACGACCAAAGAGTGTGCGTCCTGCGGCGTCTCGACGGACAAGCCGCTCTGGGTCCGTGAACACTCCTGTCCGGCCTGTGGATTCACGGCGGACAGGGACGCGAATGCGGCGTGGAACATCCTTTCTCGCGGTCTCACCGATGTAGGAGTGGGACACTCCGAATCAACGCCTGTGGAGACTGCGCTCCCTACGGGAACCACCCCGGTTCCTGCACAGCGCGTCCTGGAAGCAGGAAGCCACGCCCTCAGCGAGCGCATCAGCGCGAGCAGGGCGGGGTAGTTCACAGGACCGTTTGGTAGGCGTCAATCGTCTCGTCGATGTCCTCGGTCGTGTGTGCGGCACTGATGAACTGGCTCTCGAACTGGTTGGCGGTCAGGAAGATGCCCTGATCTCGCATCGCCGGCCAGAACAGACGTTCCCAGCGTTCCGTGTCCGCGGCGGCGACGTCGGCGCCACACGTGACGTCTCCGTGCCGGGTGAAGATGACCTTGAACAGGCTGTCCCGACCGGTGACGGTGTAGCTTGGGGCGCGGTCTTCGACGACGTCGCGTATCCCCTCGCGTAGCCGGTCACCCAGCGTCGCGAGGTGGTCGTAAATCCCGTGTTCGGCGGCGTAGCGCAGCGTCGCGAGGCCGGCGGCCATCGTGACCGGGTGGCCCGAGAAGGTGCCGGCCTGGAACACGTCGCCCACGGGGGTGAACGATTCCATGATCTCGGCGCGGCCGCCGATGGCGCCGACCGGGAAGCCCCCGCCGATCACCTTTCCGAACGTCGTCAGATCGGGGGTCACGCCGAGAGCGCCCTGGGCACAGGCGAGGCCGCCAACCCGGAAGCCGGTGATCACCTCGTCGAAGACGAGTAACGAGCCCCACTCATCACAGAGGCGACGCAGCGTCTCGTGGTAGCCCTCGACCGGGTGGACGACGCCGGTGTTGCCGAGGATGGGTTCGACGAGGACCGCGGCGATGTCCTCACCGTGTTCGCGGAAGACGCGTTCGACGGCCTCCTCGTCGTTGAACGGCACCGGGAGCGTGTGGTCGGCGAACGTCTGTGGGATGCCGGCACTCGAGGGGTGTGGCGAGTCGGGGCTGCCCTCGACGAGGGTGGACTCCTGGGCGCCGTGGTAGCCACCCTCCATCACCACGACCGTGTCCCGGCCGGTGTACCCACGCGCGAGCCGCACCGCCGAGACGGTGGCCTCGGTCCCGGAGTTGACGAACCGCACCATCTCGACGCTGGGGACGTGTCGTTCGACGAACTCCGCGAGTTCGACCTCCACGTCCGTTGGGGCGCCGTACATCGGGCCTTCTGCGGTGGTCGACTGGACCGTAGCCGCGACGGAGTCCGGCATGTCGTGACCCAAGAGCAGTGGGCCATACCCCATGACGTAGTCGAGATATCGGTTCCCGTCGGTGTCCACGACGTGGGCGCCGTCACCGCGTTCGACGAAAAACGGGTAGGGGCGAATCGCCCGCACCGGGGAGTTCACGCCACCCGGCATCACGTCCAGCGCTCGGTCGTAGAGGTCACGTGACCCGTCCATACCCCGGAGTTGCACCGCCCCGGTATTAGAGTCCGGTCATCTCGGCGGGCCCGGTCACAACTGGGGGGCCAGCGACTCGGCGAAGTAGGTGATGATGATGTCCGCGCCGGCGCGTTTGATACCGAGGATCGACTCGAGGGCGGTGGCTTCGAGGTCGAGCCAGCCGCGGTCGGCAGCGGCGTGTAACATGGCGTACTCGCCGCTGACGTTGTACGCGGCGATCGGGTGGTCGAACTCCTCTCGCAGAGTCCGGACGATATCGAGGTAGGGTAACGCGGGTTTGACCATGAGGACGTCGGCACCCTCGGCGACATCGAGGGCGGCCTCGCGAGTGGCCTCGCGGGCGTTGGCGGGGTCCATCTGGTAGTGGCGGCGGTCCCCGAACAAGGGGGCGCCGTCGGCGGCGTCCCGGAACGGGCCGTAGAATGCCGACTCGTATTTCACGGCATAGGAGAGGATGGGGACCTCCTGGTGGCCGTCGCCGTCCAACCGTTCCCGGATGGCGGCGACCATCCCGTCCATCATGCCCGAGGGGGCGACGATGTCTGCGCCCGCCCGCGCGTGTGAGACGGCTGTCTCGGCGATGCGGTCGAGGGTGGCGTCGTTGCGAACGGTCAGCGTCGGATCGTCGCGGGCATCGGGTTCGAGGACGCCACAGTGGCCGTGGGTCGTGTACTCACAGAGGCAGACGTCGGTGATGATGGTGGCCTCGGTGCCGTCGTCGATCCGACTGACCGCCCGTTGGACGACGCCGTCCTCGGCCCAGGCTCGCGAGCCCTCACCATCCTTTTCGCTGGGGATGCCGAACACGATGACGGTCTCGACGCCGGTCTCCAGGATCTCGGAGACGCGGGCGACGGCGTCTTCGACGGGGACGCGGTCGTGGCCGGGCATCGAGTCGATCGGACGGCGTTCGTCGGCGGTTGCGTCGACGAAGACGGGGGCGACGAGGTCCGTGGCGTCGAGGTCCGTTTCGGCGACGAGTTCCCGGACGCCGTCGCGACGGAGTCGTCGGGGGCGGCGGGCCAGGTCCATGGCCGCCACTGGCCCGCCACCGTGTAAAGCGGTTCCGGTCCGCTCAGTCCGGTTCGGCGTCGAGGGCCTCGACGAGGAGTTCGGCGACATCGACGATGTCGAGGGCGTCCTCGTACCCGCCGGTCTTGCGACCGTCCTCGTACATCGTCATGCACATCGGGCACGCGACGACGAACCGGTCGACGCCGGCGTCGGTGTCCTCGAGGGCCTCCCGCAACCGTTCCTCGCTGGGTTTCGGGGATTCATCGAAGTCCATCCAGAGGCCGCCACCGCCGCCGCCACAGCAAAAGGAGTCCGCGCGGTTCCGTGGCATCTCTGCGAGGGTGACGCCGGTGGCGCGGACGACCTCGCGAGGCGCCTCGAACTCCCCGTTGTACCGACCGAGGTGACAGGGGTCGTGGTAGGTCACCGTGTCGTCGAGTTCCGTCCCGGTGAGCCCGAGGGCGCCCCGGTCGACGAGGGCCTCGATCACCTGGGTGTAGTGGGCGGCGTCCTCGCTGCGGTCGAAGCCGAACTGGTCGTACTCGTTTGTGAACGTGTTGTACGAGTGGGGGTCCGTACAGACGATGGTGTCGTACTCGCAGTCGGCGAAGGTCGCGACGTTCTCCTCGGCGAGGGTCTCGTAGAGACCCTCCTCGCCGACGCGACGGACGTCGTTGCCGTCGTTCCGTTCGTCCTCGTAGAGGATCCCATACGAGACGTCGGCAGCCTCGAAAATCCGCGCCAGCGATCGAGCTACCTTCCGGTTCCGGTCGTCGTAGCTGGGGTAGTCGCCGACGTACCACAGGTACTCGACGGCCTGCTCGCGGGCGTCTGGCACCTCGAAGTCGAGGTCTTCGGTCCAGTCGGGGCGGGTGCGTTCGGGTTCGCCGAAGCTGTTCCCGTGTTGGAACACGTTCATCATCGCGTCCTGGACGGACTCGGCCATCTGCCCGGACTCGGTGAGCCGTCGGTTCATCTCCGTGAACTGGGTGACGTGTTCGATGTCGACGGGGCAGGCATCGACACAGGCCATACAGGCCATACAGGATTCCATGGTCTGGGCGTCGACGACGCTGGTACCGCCGTCGGCGACGATCTCCATGGTCTCGGTGTCGCCGGCGGCGACGTCTTCGCGGTAGGTTTTGAGATCGAGGATGACGTCGCGCGGGTCGAGCGGGCGCCCGGATGCCTTCGCCGGACAGACCGCCGAACATCGGCCACACTTGGTGCAGGCGTCGTGGTCGAGGAGTTGCTTCCAGGAGAAATCCTCGATCCTGGAAGGGCCGATGTCTTCGGGGGCGGCGTCCTCGGGGACACGGGGGAGGCGGACGCCAGCCTGGTCGTCGCGGGCGACGACGTTCGCAAACGAAGACAGCATGTGGAACGGTTTCGCGTACGGGATGGTGGCGACGAACGCGAGCGCGAGGAGGGCGTGAGACCACCACAGGACGGGGTAGGCCGCAGTCGCCATCGCCGGGGTGACCCCGGCGGCGGCCAGGACGTCCTTGAGGAACCATCCGACGAAGCTCACGGTCTCGAAGGAGACGTCTCGCGTCGCGGAGGTGCCGAGGATGCGGACACCCTCCTGGACGTATCCCCCGACCCCCAGGAAGAACAGCGTCCAGACGAACAGGTCGTCCTCGAGTGCGGTGTGTCGCCCCCAGAGTCGGTGGTGGCCGACCCAGTACCGGCGGTAGATCGCCATGCCGACACCGACGACGAACAACAGGCCCATCGCGTCCAGCACCAAGGAGTACGCGAGATAGAAGTCCCCGCGGAAGAACGAGGCGCCGACGAGCCGTTGGTAGACGTCCATGTCGATCATGAGGATGGTGGTCCCGATCAACAGGGTGAGGAACCCCCAGACGATGAGAGTGTGCATCACGCCGGCGTAGAAATCGCGGTCGAACTGGGCCTCGTTGGTGGCGACGATCTTCGTCGCGGTCACCACCCTCGAGGGGAGGTCGGTCAGGCGGTCGACGGGGTCGGCGCTGCCCTGTGCGTACCGGCGGACACGGGTCGCGGCCCCGTACAGGAAGATGACGATGGTGACGGCGGCGAGGTAGTAGAAGACGGCTTCGCCGACACCCCCGATTCGCCAGAACGTCGGACGGGTGACGGCGGCGGTAATCCCCGGAAGTCCCATGCCCGTGACCGGGGTGGGACCGGACCTAAAGGTTGGGCCTGGGCGGGTGCCACCCGGACGACATTTATTTAACGGGTCATCCGTTAGGGAGCGGCGGTAATGGACGAGAAGACCGAGGAGCTCCGCGACATCTTCATGGACGTGACCGACGAGGAGACCGTCACGGAGCGCCAGGAGGAGACCCCCGGGTCGCTCCCGGACGACGACGCCGTCGATCAGCGGTTGGCGTCTGTCATCGCGGAGATGCGGGCGGACCTCGAGTTCGGGACGTCACTGTCCGACGAGGAGCTGGTGACGGTCGTCCGCGGGTTTTATGCCGGGCAGTCCGACACCGAGATCGCCCGTGCCCTCGGTGACGCCTCGCTCTCGAAGACCGTCGCTCGCGCCAGGACCGAACTGCACCTGTTGCGGGAGACAGATCGAGACGCCCCGTTCGATTTCGAGGCGTTCCGAGACGCCCTCTCCGAGGAGGCCTCGACGGCGGAACTGGCGGAGGCCTTCGAGGTCAGCGAATCGACGGTCCGGCGGTATCGCCGCGTCGTCGAAGCCGAACGGGAGATGCGCCGGGTCAACGATCGGTACCGCACCGAGTTCGAGAGTCTCTTAGAGGACCGGGACCTGTCCGAGCGGCTCACCGACTCCGTTCAGGAGGACGGGCTCGCCGAGGCCACGGAAGGCCAAGAGACGGACATCTCGCTCTAGGCGGGTACCGAGGTTTACCAGCGAATCCGCGGTGAGGAGGTGGCGTGCAGTCTCTGGGCGAACTCGGGGTGGCGGCGTACTGTCCCCGGCAGCTGTGGTACCGGCGGCGTGACGAGGGGGAACCGACGCGGGCGCGGACGGCTCGTGCCTTGGCGTTACAGTACCCGTCGCTGCGGGCCGAGACCGTGGCCCCGGACGGGTTGGCGGTGCCGGTGGCCACCGTCGCGGCCCGTCTCGACCGCGTCGCAGCGGCCTTCCCGGATGCGTGGCCGGAACTCAGTGCGCCAAGCGCCACCGATGTGCGTCTCGAGGGGCGTGCGGTGCGCGGCGAGGTGGCGAAGGTCCTCGCGACCGATCCGCCGGTCCCGACGATCGTCGCGGGTGGCGCCCCGCCGACGGATGGGGTATGGAACAGTCACGGGGTGCGGGCGGTCGGGGCGATGCAGGCGTTGTCATGGGAGCGAGACCGTTCGGTCGAACGCGCCTTCGTCGAGTATCCCCGCCACGGTGTCGTCCGGGCGGTGACGCCGACGGCGCGGCGACGGGCGAGGTTCCGCCGGGTGCAGTCAGTCGTCGCGTCGATGACCGAACCGCCGTCGCGGGTGGCCAACGACGCGAAGTGTTCGGCGTGTGCCTACCGTGCGGAGTGTGGAGTTCGGACGCGGGCGCTGTCCTCGCTGTTCTGAGTCACTCCTCGGAGAACCATGCCTCGATGGCGTCCGCCATGGCGCCGCGACGCAGGATCTCGCCGGCCGCGACGTCGACGACGGTGCTCTCCGTGCCGGGGGTCTCGCCGTCGTCGAGGACGGTGGCGGCCGCGTCCCTGACCCGGACCGAGAGGTCCTGGATGCGGCGCACGCTGCCGGTGCCGCTGACGTTTGCGCTCGTGGCGGTGATCGGGGCGACGCGGTCGAGGAGGGCGCGAGCGACCGGATGGTCGGGGACCCGGACCCCGACTCGGTCCCTACCAGCGGTCAGTTCGGCTGGGACGTGGGCCTGTTTCCGGCAGACGACGGTGACCGGCCCGGGGAGGAAGGCCCGCATGAACCGGTGTTCGAGGGCGTCGACGGTGACGTACTGGTGGGCGGCCTCGACGGTGGGGACCGCCAGTGACAAGGGGTTCTCGCGGGGGCGGCGTTTCACCTCGTAGACCCGGTCGATCGCCGTGGGGTCGAGAGCGTCGGCGCCGAGGCCGTAGACGGTTTCGGTGGGGTAGACGACGAGATCGCCACGGCGGATGGCGGTGGCGGCCCGGTCGAGGGCGGTGTCGGTGACGGTCACAGGTCGGTGATGGTCGGTTCGAAGTCGTCGTAGGGCGGGAACGCCGGCCACTCGGTGGCGACCCACGCGGCTTCGATGGTGCGGTCGCTGTCGATTATGAAGACGGCGGGGCGGTGTTCGGTGATGCCGGCCATGCCGTCGAGGTCGTGGGCGACGTCGTAGGTGGCGGCGACGTCGGCGCCAGGGTCGCTGTACAGTCGGTAGGCCGCCAGGTCGCGGTCCCGCAGGAACTGGGCGTGTTCGTACGGCGTGGAGATCGAGATGCCGATGACCTGTGTGTGCTCGGCCCAGCCACGGTCGTCGATTGCCTCCCAGAGGTACAGGGCGGGGAAGGCCCCGTCCATCGGGTGGAAGACCAGGGTGACTGGCCCGTCCTCGAGGACGGTCTCCAGGCTGGTGTCGGTCCAGCCCTCGGTCGTGACCAGGGGCCGGGTGAACGATGGCGCGGTATCGCCAGGGGTCGGGTGAGCCGTCTCGGGAAGGGAAACGACGTCGAAGTCCATGATCAGGCCTCCCCGTAGGTGCACTCGAGGTACTCGACGATGTTCGCGCTTTCGGCCATGGTCACGCCCGTGGTCTCGTCGACGATCACGGGGACTGACCGCACGCCAGCGACGCGTTTGACGGCGTCGCGACGGCTGTGTAACGGTTCGACGAACCGGGATTGGTACTCGAGATCGAGGGCCTGGAGCTGGCGGACAACCCGTTCACAGAAGGGGCAGGCCTGGAGCCGGTAGAGCGTGATCGGCGCATCGGCCACAGCCATGGATTCGTGTTGTGGGGACGGCGGCAAGACAGTTCCGCCTCAGGCAGAAACTCTTAATTCGGGCGCGGGGTTACGCCGAGAGGCTATGGGTATTCCGCCGACGGTGACGACCGCCTTCAGCGTTGCCGCGGCTGTCGGGGTCTCGCTGTCACAGGAAGCGATCACCGCCATCGGGATTGTCGCCATCGTCGTCCTGATGGGGTTGTCCGCGTTCTTCTCTTCTTCCGAGATCGCGATGTTCTCGTTGGCAAATCACCGGTTGGAGAGCCTGGTCCAGGAGGGTCGGGACGGGGCCACCCGCATCCAATCGCTCAAAGACGATCCCCACCGGTTGCTGGTCACCATCCTCGTGGGGAACAACCTCGTGAACATCGCGATGTCGTCGCTGGCGACGGGGTTGCTCGGGTACTACCTCTCCCGGGGGCAGGCAGTGCTGGCGGCGACGTTCGGGATCACCGCCCTCGTCCTGTTGTTCGGGGAGAGCGCCCCGAAATCGTATGCCGTCGAGAACACCGAGTCCTGGGCGTTGCGGATCGCGCGACCGTTGCAGTACTCGGAGTATCTCCTGTTTCCGTTGGTGGTGACCTTCGATCACCTCACCCGGCTCGTGAACAAGGTCACCGGTGGGCGGTCGGCGATCGAGACGTCCTACGTCACGCGGGACGAGATCCAGGACATGATCGAGACAGGGGAGCGAGAGGGGGTGATCGACGAGGATGAACGGGAGATGCTCCAGCGGATCTTCCGGTTCAACAACACCATCGCCAAAGAGGTGATGACGCCTCGACTGGACGTGACGGCGGTCGCGAAGGACGCCACCATCGAGCAGGCGATCGAGGAATGCGTGCAAAGCGGGCACGCCAGACTCCCGGTCTACGAGGGGAGTTTGGACAACGTGATCGGGGTCGTCGACATCCGCGACCTGGTCAGGGACCAGGACTACGGCGAGGGCGACGCGGTGACCCTCCAGGACGTGATCCAGCCGACCCTCCACGTCCCCGAATCGAAGAACGTCGACGAGCTGTTGCGGGAGATGCGGGAGAACCGGATGCACATGGTCGTCGTCATCGACGAGTTCGGGACGACGGAGGGCGTCGTCACGATGGAGGATATGACCGAAGAGATCGTCGGGGAGATTCTCGAAGGGGGCGAGGAGGTGCCGATCGAGTACGTCGACGAGGACACGGCGATGGTGCGGGGCGAGGTGAACATCGACGTCGTCAACGACGAACTGGGGATCGAACTCCCCGAAGGCGAGGAGTTCGAGACGATCGCCGGGTTCATCTTCAACCGGGCAGGGCGGTTGGTCGAGGAGGGCGAGGAGTTCCAGTTCGACAACGTGTCCTTGACCGTCGAGGAGGTCGAGAACACGCGGATCAAGAAGGCACGTGTGGCGAAACTGGAACCGGTCGCCGACGAGGAGGACGTCGAGGAGACCGTCGACGAGCGCGTCGAACGGGATGCCTGAGCCGTGACCGGCGGGCGTTCACTCCGCCTCGCTTCGAAGTGGTGGCTGGTGGTGGCGGCAGCGGCCGCGATGGGGGTGGTCGGGACCTACCAGTTCGTCTGGTCGGTGATCCGGGTCGGGGTCGCCTCCCACCTCGGGGCCCCGGAGACGGCGTTGGGCACGGTGTTTACCATGTTCGTCGTCGCCCAGACGGTGGCAGGCGTGCCCGCCGGCTGGGTGCGGGACCGGTACGGCCCCCGGCTGCCCATGCTCCTGGGGTCGGTGGCGGTGACCCTTGGCTACCTTGGGACGGCGGTGGCGGGGTCGGTCTCTGGTGTCCTCGTCGCGTATACGGTCGGTGGGATCGGAGCGGGTGCGGTGTACAACGTGGCGGTGAACACGCCCGTGAAGTGGTTCACCGACCGTCGCGGCCTCGCGACCGGCGTGGTGACGATGGCCTACAGCGGGGTGAGTGCGGCGTTCATCCCGGTCGTGGGGTCGCACATCGAGACGGCGTTTGCCCCCACGGTGACGGGGTTGGCGGTGGTGACGGGACTCACCTGTCTGGTGGCATTACTCCTCATCCATGACCCGGACGCGGCGGTGACCGACGGCGGCGACCCTCAGACGGATGCCCACGAGTGGCGAGAGACGGTCCGGACCTGGCAGTTCTGGGTGCTGTATGCCGTCATGGTGATCGTCAACGGTGTGGGATTGATGTTGGTGGGGAAGGCGGTATCGCTGGCCGCGGGGTTGGGGTTGCCGGCAGCGGCGGGGACGGCGGCAGCGTCGACGATCGCGGTGGCAGAGGCGGGTGGAATCGCGGTCGTGAGTGGGATCTCGGATCGGTTCGGGGCCGAACAGACGATCGCGGTGGCGTTGGTTGCCTCGGGTGTGGGTGTCGGGGCGGCGGTCGTGGCCGGGACAGCGGGGGCGGTGTCGGTGTTCATCGTGGCGGTCGGGGCGGCGGCGTTCTTCCGGAGTCCGGTGTTCGCGGTGTTCCCGGGGATGGTGGCTGAGTACTACGGGACCGCACGTTCTTCGGAGAACTACGCGATGTTGTACACGGCGAAGGTGCCGGGCGGGGTTGTTGGTGGGGTGGCCGCGAGTGCGGTCATCACCCGCCTGGACTGGGCGCCTGCGTTCCTCGCCGGCGGAGGCCTCCTCGTGGTTGCGGGGGTCGCGACGGCGGCCTTGCGGCCGGTCAAGTGATTGTCGTCACGATGGTGAACACGCCATACCCCAGGGTGAACGCGACTGTCAGGGACCCCGCCCACGCGAGGACGGTGTAGCCCATCTTCCGGCGACTGACGCCGGCCGATCCCGCGGCATAGCCGCTGCCGACGATTGCGCTGACGATGATCTCGTTGAACGAGACGGGGATGCCGAAGAAGACGGCAACCTGGGCGATGGCGAACGACGGGATCAGCGCCGCGATCGATCGGCGGGGGCCGAGACTCGAGTAATCCTGGGCGAGGGCTTTGATCATGCGAGGAGCGCCGGTCCAGGATCCGGCGAGCAACCCGATACCGCCGCCGAGGAGGATGTAGATCAGGCGGATGTCGTCTCCGATCAGCGGGAGGAGGGGGCCGACGGCGAGGCCGACCTGGCTGCCGCCCGCCGAGAACGCGACCAGGCCCCCGAGCGCCACGAGGAAGTGACGTTGTCCGGCAGTGGGGTCGGCTCGCATGTCCCGGGCGAGGACCGCCGCCACCAGGACCGCAACGACGAGTGATACCAGCGCTTGGCCCGTGAGGGTGGTGACCGGGAGGGTGGCTGCGATGGTCGTGGCCAGGGACTGACTGGTGTCCGGTGGGCCCAGGAATACGAAGCCGATGTTGGCGACGATGAGGCCGACGACGCCGCCGAGCGCGGGGGCGGTGTACGTGTCGACGTCCGCGCGGCGCAGCGAGACCGCGGTCGCGTAGGCAGTCCCACCACCGACGAACGGGACCGACACCCACAGGGCGACAATCTCGGTGTACTTCGCCCAGGCGGGGGCACCACCCAACGCGAGGCCGGCGCCGACGACGGCCCCGGTCGTGGTGAACGCGGTGGCGATCGGGTACCCGCTGAAGACCCCGAAGGCGACCAGGCCTGCGGCGGTGAGTAACGCTACCGCGGCAGCCCCCGGGGTGAGGGTTTGGCCGACGATGAGTTCCCGGCCGACGGCCGCGGAGACGTTGGCGCCCTGGAAGACCGCGCCGAGGAGGCCGAGGATGCCGACGATGAAGCCGGCGCGCATCACACTGATGGCGTTCGCGCCGACGGCGGGGGCGAACGGGGTCGACCCACTGGAGCCGGCGCCGATCGCCCACGCCATGAACATGCTCGCGAGACCGGCGATGAGGACGGTGGCGAGGTCGGCGGGGGCGCCCATGCTGTCAGGCGGGTGCGCAGCCCCCGGAGAAAAGTGCAGTGGTCACAAGGTTGGCCCCAAACGCTAGTCGCGTGGTGGTGAATTCGGCTCGGAGGATTGCTCTGGTGTATCAATACCTTCAGCGGCTTCGACGGCGATCGTCTTCCGGTCGGTGTCGACGTGCCATCGGTCGAGGTCCTCGTACTCATGGAGGCGGTCGGCGACCGTCTGCTTGAGGTCGTCGTCGGTGATGTTGACCTCGAAGACGAACTCCTCCTGACTCCGGACACGTTGGAGGTTCGCACTCACCAACTCGTTATCGAAGTAGTAGGGGGCGATCTGGGTCATCACCGTCCGGTAGACGCCCTTCTCGACGGTGCGTAACGCTTTCCGCCCGGCCGTGTCGACGGCCCGGGCGACGTGTTCGAGGGAGTCCTCCCACCGTTCGACGGCGCCCTCCGTGTCGGCGTCCTCGAGTTTCTGGTAGGATTCGGAGAGGCGTTCTCCCGCGGTCTGGAGGTCCTCCTCGGCGCCCTGACCGGCGCGTTCGCCCTCGCCCTCGTCGACGCTGGCCTGGGCGGCGGTCTTCTCGCTGACCTCCTCGTCGATGCGGTCGTGGGGCTTCGGTCGCCAGTCGTCGAACGCGTCGATCGCGTCGGCGTCGGCGTCGGTCTCGCGCAGGGCTTCGACGACGCGTTCGCCGTGCTCGACGACCTCGGCCCACGTGCCCCGCTGCCGGAACCCGGAGAGGGTCTCCTCCATCGCCGCGGCCATACTTCATGGAGTGACATACTCTTGTCGCCTCGGGACGACCAACCGGATTTATGCCCCGGCCGCGGAACCATTCGACGTGGGATGCCCATCGAGCATCATGGCGACGCCCACGTCATCGAACACGCACTCGCACAGCACACACTCACCCGTATCCGAGACGTACACACCGAACAGGTCGGCTTCCGGAAGGGCCTCGTGAAACTCGGGCGCATCTGTGGGTACGAGATCATCGACGGCGTCATGGGGACCGAACCAGTCGAGATCGAGACTCCGTTGACGACCATGACCGGGACGCGGGTCACCGGGATGGACGACGTGGTCATCATCAACGTGTTACGTGCGGCCACCCCGTTCGTCGAGGGGTTGTTGAAGGCGTTCCCGCGCGCGAAACAAGGCGTCATCAGTGCCGGTCGCAACGAGGAGCATCGCCACGAGGACGGCTCCTTCGAGATCACCATCGATTACGTGAAACTGCCGGAGATCCGGGCCAAGGACACGGTCATCGTCGCCGATCCGATGCTGGCGACCGGGAGTACGATGTGTGCGGTCCTGGACCGTATCCTCGACGCCGGTGAACGCCCGACCGATCTGTTGGTGCTCTCGGCGGTGAGTGCACCACCGGGGTTGGACCGTGTCAAAACCGAGTTCCCTCAGGCGACACTGTTGACCGTCGCCATCGACGACCACCTCGACGACGATGGGTTCATCGTCCCCGGTCTGGGGGATGCAGGCGACCGTGCGTTCCGAACTGTTTGAGGCCGGTGGAGGCAGTCAGGTTCTTATCGCTCCAGTCACTAGACCGTGGCATGCGACCCTGGGTGCGACAGGCCGGGACCTACGCCATCGGGTACGCCGGCGTGCTCGTCCTCGCAGCACTGGCTGTCGGCGTCATTCCGGGCATCCCCCTCCGTGGCCCGGTGTTTGCGGTCTCGATCCTCGGGGCGATCGTCGCCTTCCTCGCGATTTGGGGGGCCGAGGAACCAACGGTCGAGGACCTCCCCGAGACACAAGAGGAAGGGTTGCCCGTCCCGTGGCGGATGCTGTTGTTCGGCGGTGGCGTGATGGTGTTGAGCTGGACCGTGATGCTCGTCCCGTTCTGAGGGACTAGCAAGGGTTAAGGGTCGAGCGGGTCACACTCGCCCATGCATCAGGTAGGGTGGTTCAGGTCGTGACCGCGACGGCGTGTGACGCCTGTGGCACCCCGACCAACGACGCGCTCGCGCGGACCGTGCGCCTCTCGGTCGACCGGTCGGAGATCGACAGTCAACGGTTGTGTCCGGACTGCTTCGCCGAGTGGATTGACCGGTACGAGGAGGAGATGCGGCCGGCGACCGACGCCGACGAGGACGACGGGGACGGGATCATCGTCGACTGACCCCGGCGACGGGGCTTCGCGGGTCAGGCCTCGGTGTCGTCCTCAGCCTCGTCTTCGTCCGTTTCGGCGGCGGTCAATCCCGCGTCCGGTTCGCGGTCGAGGGCCGGCGGGACGTCCGCGTGGTCGTTGTACCCATCGAACCAGCGCTGGATGCGTTCGATGCGGTCGACGACGTGGGCGGGTTCCCCGGACCGGGAGAGTTCGTGGCCCTCGCGTGGGTACCGGACGAACCGGGTGTCGACACCGTTCTTCTGGAGGAAGAGATAGAACATCTCGCCGTTGTTGACCGGGACCCGGAAGTCGTTGTCGGCGTGGATGATGAGCGTCGGCGTGGTGACCTGGTCGGCGTACGCGACGGGGGAGTGGTCCCAGGCGTCGGTCGGGTTCTCCCAGGGAGTGATGCCGAAGTCGCCTTCGATGAGTTTGAACGCGTCGGTCGATCCGTAGAAGGAGGCGAGGTCGTAGACGCCGCGTTGGCCACACGCCCCGGCGAAGACGTCGGTGTGGCCGACGATCCAGCCGACCATGTACCCGCCGAAGCTGCCGCCGGTGACGAAGGCGTTGTCGGTGTCGACGTACGCCCGGTCGCCGACGGTGTCGACGCCGGCCATCACATCGGTCATCGTGATCTCGCCCCAGTCGTCGTAGATGGCCATGGTGTGGTCCTCCCCGTATCCCGTCGATCCCCGGGGGTTCGACCAGAACACGCAGTACCCGGCTTGGGCGAGGGTCTGGAACTCGTGCCACATCGTCCCGGCGGTCGACCACATGACGTGGGGGCCGCCGTGGATTTCGACGACGAGTGGGTACTGTTCGTCCGGGTCGAAGTCGGGCGGGGTGAGCAACCACCCCTGGAGGTCCTGGGCGCCGTCGCTGTCGAATCGGATCTCTTCGGGTTCACACACGGGGTGGTCGTCGAGGTACGCCTTGTTGACGCGGGTGAGGCGGACCTCCTCCTCGCCGGCTGGGGTGGCGGCGAACACGTCGCCAGGGTGGTCCCATTCAGACTGGGTGACGGCGATGGCGTCGTTACCGACGTCGAGCCCGTCGACGTGGCGGTCCCCGCCTAGGACCACCGAGGGTGAGTCACTGCCATCCCCTGGGGCTCGTCGGACGATCCACCCGCCCTCGTCGGGCGTGATGAAGTACAGGTAGTCGTCGTCGGCGTCCCACTGGGGACCCATAGCGGTGCGGTCGAGGTCGGCGGTGACGGTGACGTGCTCATCGGTCTCCCGATCGTAGACCTTCACCTCGGTCTGGCGCATCGTGAGTTTCTCTTCGGGGCGGTAGGTGTAGGCGACCCGCCCGTCGGCGGTGCCGTCCAGCATCGGGTACCCGGTGGTGGTGAACAGGGTCTCGCCGGCGTCGGTCGCGAGATCGTAGGCGTCGACGTCGAACTCGTAGGAGTCGTCGGGGACCTCGTCCCGACAGACCATGTAGTACAGCGTCTCGCTGTCGCCCCACGTGGGCCCCTGGTAGTCGAGGTCCCGGTCCGGGTCCACGTCGGCGGTGAGACACGTGATCTCCTCGTCGACGAGATCGTAGACGTAGACGTGGGAGCGGGCGCCGTCGATGTAGCTGGCGTTCTGACGGTAGACCAACCGGTCGGTGGTCCGGGGATCAGGGTCCTCACGTTCGTATTCGTCGTCGACCTCGATGTCGTGGTCGGCCTCGCGTTCTTCGGGACGGACCGACTGGGTGAACGCGAGTTTCTCACCGTCGGGACTCCAGGTGAGGCCGGCGATCCCGCCCACGACTTCGGTGACGCGTTCGGCCTCTCCACCGCCGGTGGGCAGCAACCAGAGTTGGGCGGAGGGGTCTTCTTCGCCACGGTCGGCACTGACGAAAGCGAGCCAGTCGCCGTCGGGACTCCACCGGGGTTGGCTGTCGGCGCCCTCGGCGGCCGTGTACCGCCGGGACTCCCCGCCACCGAGGGGGACGACGTAGACGGTGGATTCGTACTCCTCGTCGTCGTCGGGCACGGACCTGACGAACGCGACGCGGTCACCGTCGGGGTGGATCTGGGGATCGGAGACCGAGACCAGGTCGTGGTAGTCGCTTGCTTCGATGCGCTGCATGCGCAGGGTACAGACCACCCGCCCCTATAGGGTTTCGCTTCGAAAACCGGACACGTCGATGGTGGCTCGATCCGATGTGGCGCTCCGAATCCCGTCGATCACCGAGTCGGCTGTCGACCGCGGCACTTCGACGGTGAAGGTCACTCGTTCCTCGTAGTCGGCGTGGAAGTCCAGACCGTCGCTCTCGAGGCGGCGTCGGACCGTCCCGGAGTCGTCGTAGTCGACAGTGATCGACACCGTGACGTGGGGACGGTCGGTCACGACCGACGTATCGGCGATGGCGGCGGCCACGGCATCCGAGTACGCACTCGCCAAGCCACCGACCCCGAGGTTCGTGCCGCCGTAGTGGCGGGTCACCACCACGACGACGTTCTCGAGGTCCTGGCCCTGGAGGACGTTCAGGGCGGGCGGTCCAGCCGATCCCCCTGGTTCGCCGTCGTCGGACTGGTATTCCCGCAGGAACACGCCCCCATCCCCGGAGTGGACACGGACCCGGTAGGCGGGGACGTGATGGGTGGCATCGGGGTCTTCGGTTCGCACCGTCTCGATGAACGCGTCTGCCTCCTCGGGACTCCCGGCCGGGGCGACCTGTGCGTGGAACCGGGAGCCACGCACGGTGACGATGGCCTCGCCCCGCCCGGCGACAGTGTGGAAGCTGTCATCCGTCATTGCACCCGGGTCTCGACGTACCGGACGAACGGGAGGTCGGTGAGTTCGGTCACGAGGTCCCCGGGGATCTCCCCGTCGACTACCAGGTAGAGTCGGGGTTCGTCGGTGAACTCGGGATCCTCACTGATGGTTTGTCGCAGCGAGATGCCGCGATCTGCGAACCGGCGGGTGACCTCGGCGACGATCCCTGGTTCGTCGGCGTCGTCGACGGCGATGGTGACGACGGCGAGATCCAGGACGGGGGCGAGATCCATGAGACTCGGAATTTGGGAGATGTTCTGGAAGATGGGGCGGAGGTCCGGGTCGGCGAGGATGGCCTCGGTCGTGGAGTCGACGACACGGCGGTCGACTCCGACCTCGCGGGCGACCTGGGTGTCCGGGATCTCGATGCCCCCGGAGACCACGCGACCCGCGTCGTTGACCGAGAATCCGCGTTCGAGGAGTAACCGGATCACCCGTTGCTGGCCGGGACTCCCCTCGAATTTCTCCATGATCTCATCGAACATCCCTCTCTGTGGGCGGTCGAGGCCCTGGCGCTTAACCCTACTGTCCAGGGCACGAAGACACAAGGTGGCCCCGGGTGTTGGCTCGACTATGTCGACCCTCGAAGCCTGTTATTTCTGTGGAGCCGTCGAGGAGGTCACCCGACAACCGGCACTCCCGACGACGGTCCTCCCGCCGGAGACGTCCGCCCGGACCGTCGCGTTGTGTCCGGATTGTCGCCAGCGACTCGAGACGGTGCTGGCGCCCTTAACTGACGGGACCGAGTCCGTCCCCGGGACCGTGGGTGGGGATGAGGATCAGGCCGGTCCCGGGGTGGGGGACGGTGACGCCGAGGAGACAGTGACTGCCGATGGCGATGACGAGGCCGATCCGCCCGAGGCTGAGGGCGCCGATCAGCGGCCGGTGGGGTACGGGAAGGTGTTGCGGTTCCTCCGGAACCGGGAGCTGCCGATGGCCGAGGAGACGGTCGTGGAGCTGGCGATCACCGCCTACGACCTCCGTCGGGAGGAGGTCCAGGACGCGTTGGACTACGCGGTCGAGACCGGAGTGTTAGAGGCCTCGGACGGGGAGATTCGTCGGGCCTAGAGGTCGCCTTTCGTGCTGGGCGGGGTGCCGCCCCGACGGTCATCGATCCGAGTCGCGTCGTCGAGGGCGCGGGCCATTGCCTTGAACAGCGCCTCGATTTCGTGGTGGGCGTTGACGCCGTCGACGCCGACGTGGAGGGTGAGACCGGCGTTGGTGGCGACGGTCCGCCAGAAGTGACGGGCCATCACACTCGTGAACTCGCCGACCTGCGCTTGGGAGAACGACCCATCGAACCGATACACGGGACGGCCGGAGAGATCCAGGACCACGGTGGCCACGGCCTCGTCGAGAGGGACGCGACGGTCGGCGAATCGCTCGATGCCGCGGCGGTCGCCTAACGCGTCATCCAGGGCGGTCCCGAGGACGATGGCGACGTCTTCGACGGTGTGGTGGTCATCGACGCCGAGGTCGCCGTCGGCCCGCACCGTGAGGTCGAAGAGAGCGTGTCGGGCGAGGGTATCGAGCATGTGATCGAAGAATTCGATGCCGGTGTCGACGGTCGCGTCGCCGTCGCCATCCAGGTCGATCGTGGCCTCGACACTGGTCTCTGTCGTCTCGCGGGTCGCCGCCCCCGTCCGGTCGACCATACCCCCTGCTGTGGTGGCGGGCCTCAAGTCGGTTGCGGGTCGTCACGGAACCGATAAGTGACCACCCAGATACCCGTGGGTATGGGCACGCGGCGACGCATCCAGTTGGCGGCGCCGTATCTCCGCCGGGCAAGTGGCCTCGCGGCACTGGGTTCGGTGGTCTACGTGGGTGCGGCCACGGCCACGACGGGTGCCGTTGGGTTGGGGACGGTGTTGCAGGCGGCGCCGTACCTGTTCGTCGGTGCAGTCGTGTGGTTGAGTGTCTCCAGTGGGATGCCGTTCCGCCAGTTCCAGTTCGCGTTGGTGTTACTGGGGACGTTGTTCGTCGGTATGAGTCTGGTCGCCCTCCAGGAGTGGGCGGCCAGCGAGGCGGTGGCGTCCCGGACGTTCCTGGTGTTGGTCCCGATGAACGCGGTGGGCCTGTACTGGGTGGTGCGTGGTTGGTGGGTGCAACGCCGGGCCTGACCGGGGTCACCGATCGAGAGCGGCGTGGGCGTCCGCGAGGGTGAACGCCTCCTCGTAGAGGGCGGTGCCGACGACACATGCGGCGGCACCGGCACCCCGTACCGCGCAGAGGTCCTCGACGGTTGCGACGCCGCCGCTGGCGACGACCGGGATCGAGACAGCCTCAGCCATCGCGGCGACCGGATCGGTGCGGACACCGCCGCGACTGCCCTCGACGTCGATGTCGGTGAACAGAATCGCAGCCGCTCCCAGGTCGGCGTATCGCCGAGCGGCGGCGACCGGGTCGAGGCCAGTTCCTTCGGTCCAGCCCTCCACCAGGACCTCGCCGGCGCTGGCGTCCAGGCTCACCATGACACCGTCGGGGTGGGTCGCGGCCACCGTCTCGACGATGGCGGGGTTCTCGATGGCGGCAGTGCCAAGCACCACGCGGTCGACGCCGGCGGCGAACAGCGCCTCGGCCGCCTCCGCCGACCGGATGCCGCCACCGACCTGGACGGTGGCATCCACCGCCTCGACAATCGCTTCGACGGTGTCGGCGTTCCGTCGCTCTCCCTCGATTGCGCCGTCCAGGTCGACCACGTGGAGCGTGGCGGCGCCGTCGGCCACCCAGCGTTCGGCGGTGGCAACGGGATCACCGTAGGCCTGCCCGGTCTCGGGGTCGCCACCGACCAGTTGGACGACGGTCCCGTCGCGGATGTCGACGGCCGGGATCACCTCGAAACCGGTGAACATACTCTCTCCGACGGGTGGCGACGGTGATAATCACCGTGGTCGCGACCGGCCGGGCGACTTACAAGCAGTGGCGACGAACCACGTCACGTGTTATCGGTACTGTTCGTGGCGGGGCTTCTCGTCGTCGCGTTCGTCGGATTCAACATCGGCGGGTCCTCGACGGGCGTGGCGTTCGGACCGGCGGTCGGCAGCGGGACGGTGTCGACGGTCGCCGCCGCAGCGTTGATGACGGGGTTCGCGTTGTTGGGTGGGTGGACGGTCGGGCGGAACGTCATCGAAACCATGGGCGGCGAGATCGTCGATCCCGGGTTGTTCACCTTACAGACCAGCGTGATCGTGTTGCTGTTCATCGGTGGGGCGTTGCTCGTCTCGAACCTGTTCGGTGTCCCGGCGTCGACGTCGATGACGGCGGTCGGCGCCATCGCCGGGTTGGGCGCCGCTCGCGGCGGCCTCCACATGGCCGTGCTGGGCGAGATCGTGACGTGGTGGTTGGTCGCCCCGTTGCTGGCGTTCTGGGTGTGTGCGGTCGTGGGTCGATACCTGTACCCGTACCTCGATCACTACTTCGCCATCGACCAGTCAGACGGGCCGTTGCTCGAACTGGACCGGCGCCACTCCGTCCCACGCCCCCGGCTCGCCCCGGGGACGACACCGCGGGAGGTCGTGGGCAGTCTCCTGGTCGTGGGGATCGCGTGTTACATGGCGTTCTCGGCCGGGGCGTCGAATACGGCGAACGCGGTGGCGCCGTTGGTCGGTGCCGACCAGGTGTCCGTTAACGCAGGCATTCTCCTGGCGGCCGCATCGATCGGCGTGGGGGCGTTCACGATCGCCCGACGGACGTTAGCTACGGTGGGCAGCGGCTTGACCGACCTCCCGTTGCTGGCCGCGTTGATCGTCGAGGTCGTCAGCGCCAGTCTCATCACGTTCCTCTCGGCGATCGGCATCCCCGCGTCGTTGGCGGTGTCGGCGACGATGTGCATCGTCGGCCTGGGGTGGGGGCGGGCCACCCGGACGGCCAGCGTCCGGGATGCGGTCAGCGGCGAGGAGGAGGCGGCGGTATCTGTCAACGCCTTGGCGGCCGAATCCGAGACGGAACAACCGGTCCCCGGTATCGGGGAGGAGGACCCCGCAGAACTCACCGCCAGTGACTTATTCGACCCGTCGACGACGGGGCGCGTGATCTCGTTGTGGATCCTGACCCCGTCACTGGCTGCTGCGGCCGCGTACGGCGTGTTCACGGCTCTCACACTCAGCGGGGCATAACGTACCTTTTAACCGGGAGCGCGGAGAACCCTCGACCGATGCCCACCGTCGAATACCTCAATTACGAAGTGCTAGACGACCACGGTTGGGAGATGGAAGACGACGACCTCTTCGAGAAGGCGGCCGACGCCGACCTCTCCGATGAGGATTACGGGACCCTGGAGGTCAACCAGGGCGAGTACATCCTTGAGGCGGCCGAAGCCCAGGGGTACGACTGGCCGTTCTCCTGTCGGGCAGGGGCGTGTGCGAACTGCGCGGCGATCCTCAGAGAGGGGGAGATCGACATGGACATGCAACAGATCCTCAGTGACGAGGAGGTCAACGAGAAGAACGTCCGGCTGACCTGTATCGGGTCCCCGGCCGCCGACGAGGTCCGGATCGTGTACAACGCCAAGCACCTCGATTACCTGCAGAACCGCGTGATCTAAGGGTCGGGACGACCCCGTGTACGTCGCATCTGTTCCTGATCTCCTGCGGTTGGTCGTCGTCCCGGTGCTGGGGTGGGCTGCCTGGCGAGATCTCCGTACTCGTCGCGTGCCCAACGAGGTCTGGTACCCGCTGGCGGTGTTGGGCGTCGCCCTGTTCGGCTGGGAGGTTCTGGCAGCAGAATCCGGGTCGGGTCGGGTGGTGTACGCGATGGCGCTCAGCGTCGGCATCGTCGTCCCGTTGGCCTACCTGTTCTGGCGGATCGGCGGGTTCGGCGGTGCCGATGCGAAGGCCTTCATGGTGTTGGCGGTGGTGTTCCCCACGTACCCGACGTACTACCTTCCGTCGGTGGCGCTGCCACTCGTGCGGGCGACGGTGGGCGTGTTCTCGCTGACGGTGTTGACCAACGCGGTCCTGATGGGTGTCGTCTATCCCGTGGGGTTGGCGGTGCTGAACGTCGCACGCGGCCATCACTCGCGGTGGATGTTCGTGGGGCGGCCCCTGGACTGGTCGGCGGTGCCGACCGCTCACGGCCGGTTGTTGTCCTCCCCTCCGGACGGGACGGGCGGCCTGGATTTGGACGCGTTACGCATGTACCTGCGGTGGCGACAGACGACGTTGGCGGCATTGCGTGCGGACCCGGACCGACGGGACCCCGCGACGATCCCCGAGGAGCGGGGCGACCCGACCGATGGCGCCGTCCGACCGGATGGCGGCGACCTCGAGGACCCGTGGGGTGCCGAGGCGTTCTTGGCCGAGGCGGGACCGGCCTACGGGACGACCGCCGACGAGCTCCGGGACGGGCTGGCAGTCCTCACCGAACGGGACACCGTCTGGATCTCGCCGGGGATCCCGTTCGTGGTGCCGTTGCTCGCCGGACTGGTCGTCGCGTTGACCTACGGGGACGTCCTCGTGGCGCTGCTCACGTTGGTGGGCGTCCAGTGACGAAAGCCTCTTTTGGCTCTCCACCCTGCTGGTTGGCATGACCGACGGTGAGGGCCAGGTCCTCGATACCGACGTCGACATCGACTTCGGCGAGGGGGTCGTCCCCGCCATCACCCAGGACGTCGAGACCGGGGAGGTGTTGATGCTGGCGTACGTCTCCCCCACGGCGTTGGACCGCACCCGTGCGACGGGCCTCGCTCACTATCACTCCAGGAGTCGGGACGCCCTCTGGCAGAAGGGCGAGGAGAGTGGGAACGTCCAACATGTCGAGGAGATCCGTGTCGACTGTGACGGGGATGCGATCTTGTACCTCGTCGACCAGACGGGCGGCGCCTGCCACACGGGCCATCACTCGTGTTTCTACCGGACGATCGACGGCGACCACGTCGGCGACCGGGTGTTCGACCCGGCCGAAGCGTATGGCGAGTGAGGCGACCGGCGCCGAGGACGCCACGGCGTTGGCCCGGGAACTTGAGGCCGCCGCCGCAGACCTCGAGGCCGCCGAGGCGGCAGTCGAAGAGATCGGCGAGGACCGGTTGGACGCCCTGGAAGCGGCGACCAACCAGCTCGCACGCATCCTCGACCAGTACGAAGATTCGGCGACTGGATCCGGTGACTTCGAGGCGTACATGGAGTGTCGGATGGCCGTCCAGGACCTCGAAGAGGGGCTCGGGGACGCCCTCCCGAACCGGGAGCGGTTCGAAGCCGTGGCCGAGCGGTTCGACAGTCGTCGACTCTCCGACCGTGATTTCCAGTGGGCGAACGAGGAGTTGGCGGCGGCCCGCGAACCGTTGTCGCGGCTACGGGATCGGGAGGCGGCCAGAGAGGACCTGGCAACCGCTCGGCGGGCGGTCCTTGACCGCTTGGAGGTCGTCGAGGACCGCATCGACCGGTTGGAGACCGTGGCAGCGCTCGGACGAGCGGACCTCGACGCACCGGTCGAGGCGATCGAGGAACCGATCCGTGAGTACAACGACGCCGTCGAAGCCGCCTTCGAGTCGTTCCTCTCGGAGACGGGAGCCCGTACCGTGTTCTCGTTCCTCTCGACGACGACGGCCTACCCGCTCGTCGACGTGACACAACCGCCACGGGATCTCGCGGAGTACGTCGACCGGTACGCGGCGGGGACAGAACCGATTCCGACGCTGCTGGAGTACGCCGAGTACTCCCGGTCGAAACTCGACCATTACGTCGAGGAACCGATGGAGTTGAAACGCCACGTCGCCACGCATCGCACCTACCTCACCCGGTTGGACGCCACTCCCTACACCATCGAGTGGCCGCCGCCGCCGGCCGCACGGCTACGGTACCGGACCGAGGAACTGGTCAGCGTCGTCGACCGGTTCGCGGACCCAGAGACCGTGGCGACACTCCACGCGGTGCGGGCGGCGGTCCGTCGCGAGGACTTCGACTCATTGCGCGCGAGCGCGCGAGCGGCCGTCGAGTTGGACGAAGAGGAACGGGAGCAGGTGCGTTCGGGCGCGGTCGAGGCGGAACTCGAATCGTTGCGCGACCAGCGAGAGACCTTGGAATCGGCGTTGTCGACCGTCGACTGATCAGCGGCGGTCGCGGGCGGTCGCCATGGCGTCGACGAACCCGTCGGCCAGTGTCTGAGCGCGGTCGGCGTCGGCGGCCTCGGCGTACACCCGGATGACGGGTTCGGTCCCGGAGGGGCGGGCCAGCACCCAGGCGTCCCCGTAATCCAGGCGGTATCCGTCCACGGTCGAGAGGGTGGCGTCGGCCGCGGTGGCGTGGCGTTCGGCGGCGGCTAACAGGGTCTCGCGATCGGTGTCGTCCGTGTACTCGACGTCGACGCGGACGTTTTCGTACCCGTTGTAGGGAGCCACGACGGCACTGGCCGAGGTGTCGGCGATGAGGGCACAGAACCGCGCGGCGGTGTAGGCGCCGTCCCGAGCCAACCGGTACTCGGGGAAGATGACGCCGCCGTTGCCTTCGCCGGCGATGGGGACGCGGTCCCCGGCGGCTTGGCGTTCTCTGACGCGATTGAGGATGTGGGTGCTGCCGATCGGGGTCAACTCGAGGTCGGCGTCGGCGGCATCGACGACGTCGACGAGGCGTTGGGAGACGTTCACCGCCGAGACCGTGACGTCGCCGGACTCGAGTTCCGCAGCGGCCAACGCGGCGAGGGTGGCGTCGCCCTCGATGTAGTCCCCATGTTCGTCGAAGAAAATGGCTCGATCGGCGTCGCCATCGTGGGCGATGCCGACGTCGGCGTCCTCGGCGTGGACGAGTCGCCCGAGGTCATCGAGGTTCTCGGGGATTGGTTCGGGATCCCGACCGGGGAAGTGGCCGTCGGGTTGGGCGTTGACCGTGACGACACGACACCCCAGACGGCGGAAGAACGTGGGACTGGTCAACGCGCCGGCGCCGTGCCCGGGGTCGAGGGCGACGGTGAGGTCGGCGTCGGCGATGCGGTCCCGGTCGACCGCCGTCAGTACCGCGTCGATGTATCGCCCCCTCGGGTCCGGGGGGTTACGGTCGGTGCCGGTCCCGTCCCAGGCGGCGTCCTCGGTGTCGTCGGCGAGCAACCGGGCCTCCACGCGTTCGAGGGTCTCGATCGAGAGCTCGCCGCCGTCGTCGGCGATGAGTTTGACGCCGTTGTACTCCGGTGGATTGTGGCTGGCGGTAATCATCACGCCGGGGATGGCCTCCCGGTCGCAGTGAGTCTGGAGGCCGGGGGTCGGGAGGATGCCGAGTCGGTCGACGTCCGCGCCGATGCTTGCGAGGCCGGCGGCGGCCGCGTTCGCGAGCATCTGACCGGTGTCGCGGGTGTCGCGGGCGAGAGCGATGCGGTCGACACTCCAGACCGCCGCGGCGGCGCGGGCGACCTCACAGACGAACACCGGGGTGAGTGATTCACCGACGACGCCGCGGGTCCCGCTCGACCCGAACACCTGCATACGCGTCCATGTGGCGGCCGGGCCCAAAGCCGTTCCGTGTCCGTCATCCGGGACCGATCCGTGCGCTGATGGCGAGGCCGCCGACGTTCACGAGGAGGAAGGCGGTGATCGCAGCGCCGTCCCGCCCGATCGCCGGGAGGAGTGCACGAGTCCCAACGTACACGGCGAGGAAGGCGAGGACGGCCACGAGGGTGGCGGCGACCGTCCAGGCGACGTCCCGCCACCCGCCGGATGTTGGCCAGTGGGTCTCGTGGGCTGTCGGGAGGACGACGCCGACGGTCATCAACGTCAGGAACCCGGCGCTGGTGGTGTGGGTGAGGGCGGTGACGGCGTAGGCGGCCGGCAGCGCCAGGACGACCGCGGTGACGATCACTGGCAGCGACCCGGAGCGGAGGTCCTCCAGGAGGCGGTCCCGGAGGCTCGCCGATGACATAGGCTGGCTCTCGCGGCCAGCACCGTGAATGGCTCGGTGCCACCCGGGCGAAACCCGTTTGAGGGCGCCCCGCGGAGGGCTGGACATGTCGGCGGCCGAGGAACGGTCCCTGTTCGAACCGGGGACCGACGCGGTCACGGTCCTGGTCGCCGCCCAGACCGGTGTGGTGGCGGTGACGGTTGCCGGTGACCGGGTCGGGTCGTTTGGCCTCCTGGAGCGGTGTCTGGCCCGTGACGTGGCTGTCCGGGGGGATCGAGTGGCCGTTGCGACCGCCGAGGACGTCCTGATCGGCGCCGACGGCGACCTCGGTCCCACGGGGTTCGGCCCGGCGGTCGCGGTGGGGACCGGCGACGGGCTCGTCGCCGCCGCACCCGACGGACGCGTTGGGCGGTTCCAGGACGGGGGCTGGACCGACCTCGGGTCGTGTGCGTCCGTCGCTGCGATCGCGGACGGGTTCGTCGCGGCCGCCGACGGCGTCCACCGGGTCGCCCCGGGACTCCCGGGAATCGGGTTGTCCCAGCTGGCCGACGTGACCGGGGCACCGGTGCCGCGGGCCGCGACCGCCGACGGACTGTACCGCCTCGGGAACGGGTGGATGGCGGAACTGGACGGGGCGGCGACGGTGGTCGCAGGCACCGCCGACGGCGATCGGGTCCACGCCGTCGTCGGCGATGCGCTTCTCGCGTACCGTGATGGTGACTGGACGCGGGCCACGATCCCGGTGGCGGCCCCGGTCGTCGACATCGACTACGGACCGGGAACCTACGCCCTCACCGGGGGTGGGACGTTCCTCGCATCAGTCGGGGACGGGTGGCGCACTCGTGAACTCGGTGTCGTCGATGCCGGTGGTCTCGCGGTCGTGTCCGGGTAACGGAAACGGATTTACCCGGGGCGTGTGACCGATGATCCATGATCCTCAGCGGCGCCGCCTCCCAGGGGTTGGGCGCCCGGTTGGCGGGGGCACTCGACGAGGAGTTGGGCGCCGTCGAGTTCGACGAGTTCCCCGACGGCGAGCAGATCGTCCGGATCCCGGACCGCGTGGACGGGCGGGTGGTCGTGGTGGCGTCGACGGTGTCGGATTCGGCCCACATCCAGCTGTTGCAGTTACAGGACGCCGCCCGGGAGGCCGGCGCCACCGAGATCGTCACCGTCATCCCGTACCTCGGGTACGCCCGTCAGGACAAGGCATTCACTGCCGGTGAACCGGTGTCGGTGCGGGCGGTCGCTCGCGCGGTCTCGACCGGGGCCGACCACGTGGTGACCGTCAACCCCCACCAGTCCGCGGTGATGGAGTACTTCGACGTGCCGACGACGACGGTCGACGGAGCGGGTCGGTTGGCTGAGCCGTTACCGTCGTTGACCGATCCGGTGTTTTTGGCGCCGGACGAGAACGCACATTCGGTGGCGGCGTCGGTCCGGGACGCCTACGGTACGGGGTCGGTCGATTACTTCGAGAAGGACCGCGACCACGAGACGGGGACGGTCGACATCCATCCACACGAGACCGCGGTGACCGACCGGGACGTGGTCATCGTCGACGACATCGTCGCCACGGGGTCGACGATGAGCGAGGCGATCGCGCACCTCGAGTCACCGAGGCGGGTGTTCGTGGGCTGTGTCCACCCGTTGCTCGCGGGGAACGCGTGGACGCGACTGGCGCGGGCCGGCGTGGAGACGGTGTATGGCACCGACACGATCGAGAGTGCGGTCTCGAGTGTCTCGGTGGCGCCGGCGATCGCCGCGACCCTGTAGTCAGGCGACGGCGCGTTCCAGGGGTTCGACGGTGATGCGGACGTCGACGTCCTCGATCTCCCAGTCCTCTGTGAGCGCGTCGTGGGCCTCGATCTCGCCGAGTTCGACGGCGCGGGTCTCAGTCGTGAGGAGGTCCTCGTGGCGGCTGATGAGTTCGGCGACGCGGTCGTCGAAGACCATCACGTCCAACCGGATGCCCTGTTCGACGTCGAGGTCGAGTTCCTTCCGCATCTGCTGGACGCGGCGCACGACCTCGCGGGTGTAGCCCTCGCTTTCGATGTCCTCGGTGATGGTGGCGTCGACGTAGACAGTGCCGCCGTCGAACCCGCTTTTCGCGACGGGGTCGGGGAGCACCTCGACGAACTCGACCATCGAGGCGGTCACGGCGTCGGGGTCGGGGAGGTCGTCGGCGACCGTCGTCCGGAGGGCCTCGAGATCCGGGGTCGACAGTTCCACGGCCTCGAGGGTGTCCTGGATGCGGGCGGCGTCCCCGCCGAACGCGGGGCCGAGTTCGCTCATGTCGGCCTCGACGGTGTAGGCGAGTTCGTCCCAGTCATCGACGAGGTCGATCGACCGGGCGTTCAACCGGTCGGCCAGCAGGTCGCGGTGCTGGCGGACGGCGGCGACCACGGCGTCGTCGTCGGTGTCGACGATGACGCGGGGGACCGGCCATCGCCGCTTGCGGCCGACGCGTTGGCGGGCGTCGGCGCCGGCCTCCTCGACGTCGCGCACCACGTCGATCGTCGCCTCGAGCTCCGGGGCCTGAAGGTCCTCCTCGGCGGTTGGCCAGGCACACATATGGACGGTTGGGTGGCCGGCGTCGCCGGTGAGGTGCTGGTAGATCGCCTCGGCAAGATACGGCGTGTAGGGGCTGAGCAACGCGACCACATCGTGGAGGACGGTGGCCAGCGTGGCGTAGGCTCCGCGTTTCTGGGGGCTGTCCGCGGGGTCCCACATGCGTTCGCGGACGACCTGGACGTAGTACCGGCTGACGTCCTCGACGACGAACGCCAGGAGCGTGTCCAGCGCGCGGTCCGGGTGGAGGTCGGCCCAGGCCGCCCCCATCTCGGTCTTCACCGTCTGTAACCGGGAGAGCACCCACGCATCGACGGTCTCGAGGGCGACGTCGTCGGCGGTCGGGTCCGGGTCGGCGGGGTCGTACCCGTCGAGGGCCATGTACGGTAACGGGAACCGGAACACGTTCCAGAGGATGTTCAGCCGGCGCTCCATCTCCGCGGTCTCCTCCCAGGAGAACCGCATGTCGTCGCCCTGGGGGTCGACCGAGAGGAGGAACGCCCGCATGGGGTCGGCACCGTGTTCATCGAGGACGTCACCGGGTTCGACGGTGATGCCCCGTGACTTGGACATCGCCCGGCCGTCGGGCATCAACGCGTGCCCGTGCATCAACACCTCCTTGTACGGGATCTCACCGAGGGCGGCGGTCCCCATCCCGAGTTGGGACCAGAACCAGCCCCGGGTCTGGTCGTGGGCTTCGACGATGAGGTCGGCCGGCCACAACGCCTCGAAGGCGTCCGTCTCGCTGGGATAGTCCAGGGTGCCGAGGCTGGCGACCGAGGAGTCGAGCCAGACGTCGAAGACATCCGGCACCCGGGTGTAGGTGGTGTCGTCCTCGGTGATGGTGAGGTCGTCGACGGTCGGGCGGTGGAGGTCGACGCTGTCCGGGTCGATGTCCTGGTCGACGCGGTCGGCGAGCTCCTCGCGGGTGCCGACGACGATCACATCCTCGAAGGCACCGCCCCAGTCACTGGGGGTCCAGATCGGGAGCGGGATGCCCCAGTAGCGTTGGCGGGAGACGTTCCAGTCGGGGGACTCCTCGACGAAGTTCCGGAACCGTTCGTCCCGGGCGCCTGGCGGGTGCCACTCGCTGTCCTCGATGTTGTCGAGTAACTCGTCCTTGATGTCGGTGACCGTGATGAACCACTGGTCGGTGACGAGTTGGACGATGTCGGTGTCACACCGCCAGCACTGCCCATACGAGTGAGTATAGGTATCTGCGGCGAGGAGGTGGCCCGCGGCGTCGAGGTCGTCGATGATGTCGTCGTTGGCGTCCCGGACGAACTGGCCGGCGTAGGCGCCCGCGGCCTCGGTGAAGACGCCGTCGCTGCCGACGGGACAGAACGTCGGGAGGTCGAGCTCCCGGCCGCGGCGGAAGTCCTCCTCCCCGTGACCGGGGGCGGAGTGGACGAGACCGGTGCGGTCGGCCTCGACGTAGTCGGCGGTGTACACCTGGAAGACACCCTCGCCATCGGGGTGATCGGGGACCGCATCGGCCAACGGGTACGCGTAGGTCCAGCCCACCATCTCCTCGCCGTCCACGGACTCGAGGACCTCGTAGTCCTCGAAGCGCGCCGCCGAGAGCACGTCCTCGACACAGGACTCGGCGATCCAGAGCACACGGGACTCCCCGTCTCGTTCGGCCCGCACCGCCTGGTAGGTAAGATCGGTGGCGACGGCGACGAAGGTGTTGGCCGGCACCGTCCAGGGCGTGGTGGTCCAGGCGACGAGGGCGCCCTCGCGGTCGGTCAGCGGGAAGGTGACGTAGATCGAGGGGTCCTCGACCTCGTGGTACTCGACCTCGTTGTTCGCGATCGCGGTCTCACACCGGGGGCACTGGCTGATCGACCGTTGCCCGCGTTCGACGAGGCCGCGGTCGGCGGCCTGGGCGAACGCCCACCACGCGGCCTCCATGTACTCGGGGTCGATGGTCCGGTAGGGGTGCTCCCAGTCCATCCAGACGCCGAAGGACTGGAAATCGGATTGGAGGCCCTCGAGTTGGTCCTCGGCGTAGGCCTTGCACTCCTCGATGAAGGCCTCCATGCCGAAGGCCTCGATGTCCTTTTTGTTCTCGAATCCGAGGCGTTCCTCGACCCGGGTCTCGATCGGGAGGCCATGCATGTCGTAGCCCGGGCGGTCGGTGACGTCGTGACCGGTCATCCGGAGGTGCCGGATGACGGCGTCTTTGAGGGTCTTGTTCCAGGTCGTGCCCATGTGGGCGGCGCCACTGGTGTAGGGTGGACCGTCGACGAAGAAGAACGGGTCGTCGCCGCGGTGGTGGTCGACGGTCTGTTCGTAGGCATCGACGGCGTCCCAGTGCTCGCGGACGCGGTCCTCGACCGCGTGCGGGTCGTACTGGTCGGCGACGTCGCCCAACCCGTCGCGGGTCAGTGGGCCGTCGGCGTCCGGGTCCATACCCCGTGGGTGACGGCCCCGGCTAAAAGGCTGCTCGGTCCGGCAGACCGGTCACGTCGCGGCGGCGAGGAGTTCCCGGCCACAGTAGGCGACGCCCGCGTACAGGAGCACCGCGCCGACCGCGACCATCCAGACCCCGGAGACGGTGACGCCACCGGCGAGGAGGGTGGCGATCCCGGTCTGTTCGGCGAGCAGGCCCAGCGTGGTGAACCCGAGGGTGCCGAGTCCGTAGGCGGCGACGGGGAGCAGTTCCGCGAGCGCTTCGAGTCCGAGTTCGTACACGGATATCGGAAGACGACGCCCGTATATCCGTGTTTCGTGTCGGCCGAACCTTCTTGCCCACCGGCATCGGACATCCTGGTATGGCCGAGGACTGTGTGTTCTGTCAGATCGTCGCCGGGGAGATCCCCGCTCGCGTCGTCCACGAGACCGATACCACGCTTGCCTTCCTCGACGCCAACCCCCTGGCTCCGGGACATACCCTGGTCGTGCCCAAGGACCACTACGAACGACTCGAGGACCTGCCCCAGGATCTGGCGGGGGACGTCTTCGCGGAACTCCACCAGCTGACGGGCGCCACCCAATCGGCGGCCGAGGCCCCGGCCAGCACCGTCGCGTTCAACAACGGCAGCGAAGCCGGCCAGGAGGTCCCCCACGTCCATGGGCACGTCATCCCGCGGTTCGCCGACGACGGTGGTCGACCGATCCACGCGGTGGCCGGGTCTCGACCCGAGTTGTGCGAGGGCGACCTCGACGACATCGCCGCCGCTATCGCCGAGCGTCTGTGAGGCGAGGGCTTTTCTTCGGGGGCGTGGAGATACCTGGGTATGGGGAGTGACGTTGTCGCGTTGGTCGGTGCCGCTGGTGGTGTCGGGACCACGCGATTGGCCGTCGAAACCGGTGCCGCCCTCGCCGCCGACGACCGGGACGCAGTCGTCCTCGATGCGGCGGTGGGGACCCAGGGAATGGCGGCCTATCTTCCGGACCGGATCGAGCCGGACATCACCACAGTGCTCCTCGAGGAGGCGGAACTCGGCGCTGCGGTCCACGACCACCCGTCGGAGACGCCGGGGCGGTTGGGTCTGTGTCCCGCGTTCGCTCCGTTCACCCGGTTGGCTGCGGTACAGGCCCCGGAGACGGCGGCCCAATTCGAGGATCTCGTCGAGGCTGCAAGGGCCACGGGGGATGGTGTTGTCATCGATGTGCCCCCACTCGCCGATAACCTGGCGGTGGCGGCGGTGTCGGCGGCCGATCGGGTCGGTGTCGTCACGGAGCAGAGCGCGCGGGGGCGGGACGCGTTGTCTCGGTGTCGGGGTCGCCTTGCCGATGTCGGGGTCGATGCGGATTTCGTCGTCGGGAACAGGGTCGGCGAGGAGGCGTTTCCCGATGCTGACGTCTCAGTGGGAGTCAGTCGCGAGGCCGACGTCCCGGAGACGCCGACGGTGCTCCAGGGGGACGATGGGGTCGGCCCGGGCGTCGCGGCCCTGGTGGAGACCGGGTTCGATATGGAGTTGGGCGTGTCCCTGGAGAC
Organism: Halobacteriaceae archaeon; assembly: GCA_042216925.1. GTDB lineage: Archaea > Halobacteriota > Halobacteria > Halobacteriales > Halobacteriaceae > JBDGTJ01. The sequence continues at coordinate 8,233 of JBDGTJ010000006.1, read as the reverse complement.
CGGGTTGTTGGGGTCGGCGCGGGAGTATCTGTCCTGACCTCAGGGGAGGTCTATTGCGTCCGGCAAGGTGTCATCGAGGTGGTCGCACTTGTCGACCATCGCGTCGCCTTGAGGGGCTTGAGCGGCTTCGATGACGTCGCGGGCGCCGGGAAGTGGGTCGTGGGTCTCGATGTAGGCCGCGAGGGCGAACTCCGGGGTGCTGGCATCGGTGAGCGATTGGGCGTCAGCCCGGGTGAGCTCGCCGGCGATCCAGTCTCGGACGATCTCGCGGGCGGTCGGGGCGAGTGGGCAGACCCCCTCGAACCCGACGCGGTGGAGGGTCTTTGCGGCGGTGACCGGTGAGAGGTTGGCGGCGCGGGCGCTCGCGTCGATCGGGGTGCCTGCCCCGTGGGTGCGAACGAGGGTCGCGGCTGCCGCGGCCGAACACGGGAGGTCGCTGGCGAATGGGCGGAGGCGGTCTGTGAGGGAGTCGCCGGTGTCGTCGACGGCGGGGACGCCGTGGCTCCGTTGGCGTTGGGTGATGGTCCCCGTCTGGGCGGCGATCTCCTCGAGGCCCATGACAGTGAGTCGCTGCGCCTCCATCAATAAAGGTGAGGGCCCGGGTCGACGGGATCACGCCACCAGGGGGAGTAACGTATCGATTATCGATACGTAATTCGCGGTGTTGTGTGGCGAGACCCCCCGCATTCGCCCGGGTTTAAACGGGGAATCCGGACCAAGTTCCTGGTATGAGCGATGCCCGCTCACAACCGGCACCGGAGAACCGCTGTCCCGAGTGTGGAGGCGCCACGACGACGACCAGTGACGAGACGATCTGCAGCGACTGTGGGCTCGTCGTCGCTGCCGACCGCCTCGACCGCGGGCCAGAGTGGCGCAGCTTCGATGACGGCGACGAGTCACGGGAACGGACCGGTGCCCCACTGACCCGGAGTCGCCACGACCGTGGACTCACCACCGAGATCGGACGGGACACTCGCCTCAAGGGACGGAAACGACGGCGGCTCGCTCGGATGCGTCGCCAACACGACCGCGCCCAGATCCGCTCCAAAGCCGAACGCAACCGCGTGTACGGCTTCACCGAGATCCGGCGCCTCGTCGGCGCACTCTCCCTCCCCGCAGACGTCCGCGAACAGGCGTGTGTCCTCTTCGAATCCGCTCAAAACGAGGGGTTGTTCCAAGGCCGGTCGCTGGAGGGGTTCGCCAGCGCCTGCGTCTACGCCGTCTGCCGGGTTCGGTCCATCGCCCGCACCGTCGAAGAGGTCACCGAACACGCCCGCGGTGACGCCGCAGAACTCCGGGCTGCCTACGACGCGATGAACCGCGACCTCGGACTCTCGACTGGCCCGATCGCTCCCGCGACGTACGTGCCCCGCTATGCCTCCGAACTCGGCGTGTCCACCGATGTCGAACGTCGAGCGATGGAACTCGCAACCCGCGCCGTCGAGGAGAATCTCATCGGCGGACGGAACCCATCCGGCGTCGCGGGCGCGTGTCTCTACACCGCCGCCGACGAACTGGGCAAGACGCTCACTCAGAAGGAAGCCGCCACCGTCGCTGACGTCACCCCGGTGACCCTGCGAGCGACTTACTACGATTTACAGGATTCAACCGCCACGGCAAGGGACTCGAACTGATCGACGGGCGTCGACTGCGGGGCGACACTTCGCACGGGCAATCCCTGAGCCTGGGCCGTGGCAACCGACTGACTGCGATCGATCGATACGACTGGCGCCCCCAACGCCGCCCGCACTTCTTCGGTCGGTGGCCGGGTGCCGGCGGCGTTCAACACGACCCGGACCAGCCCCGCGTCGAGTTCCCGTGCAAGTTCCCGGGTTCGGACCGCGTCGGCGATCGCCGCCCGGTCAGCCGTCGTCACCAGTACACAAGCCTCGGCCGCCGCCAGCGGTAACCCCGCATCCGCCTCCATCCCCGCGGGCGTATCGACGACGACGTCGCCGTACCGAGCCGCGACGGATTCGAGGACGGTCGGGAGCCGCGTCGGGTCAGCAAGTCGTGCCCCGGTCAATGTCCGACCACACGGGAGGACATCGACGAGGCCCCCGGCTCGGACGGCCGCATGCGCCGGCGCCTGCCCAGCAAGGACGTCGTGGAGGTCCGGTCCTGGCCCCGTGGGCAGATCTGCCATCGTCAGGTCCGCATCGACGAGGACCGCGTCCAGTTCGACGGCGAGATTCAACGCGACCGTTGATTTACCAACCCCGCCTTTGCCCCCGGCGACCGCGAGAATCATCGCCGACACCGGCGATGGAGTTCCGTGGCCCGGTCGGCGACCGCACACACCCGGTCACCATCGACGTGCTCGCCCGCTTCTAACCGCGTCTCCACGGCGTCGAACCACGCCGCGATCGCCGGCGGCACCCCCGCGGCGGTCTCGGCCACGTCGCCGGTTGTCTCGTCTGCTGACGCCTCCACGGATCCTGATGCAGTCGGGTCCACGGCGGCCGCGGGCGGTCGGGGATCGCCCAGCGTTCTGACCAGGTCCGCAGCCGAGCGGTCCGTTCGCACGTCATCGACAGGGTCGGCGGCCACGACCGTGACGGGTGGGTCGACTGCTGGTGCGGGACAGGCGAATCCGAACGCCCGACGGGCACCGGCATGGATCGGTCCCACGAACCCCGTGTCGTCCCAGCCCTCGACGGGGTACCCGCCTCGGCGCGGCGGCAATACCGGCCCGTCCAACTCACTGGCGACCGTCACCTCACGGGGCGTCCGCGTCGGGTTGTACAGTTCGAACTCGACGAGGGTCACCCCTTGGTGTTCGTCCGTCGAATACGACAGCTCCATGCCCCGACCTCGTCCCGGCTTCGCGGTTAAACCTCAACGAGGATCGTCGGCATCTCCAATACGTCGCGGGCATCGTCTGCGGTCTCGAACCCGAGATCGGCTCCAAGTACAGCGGGACCGCTCGATGCGGCGATCGTGAGGATCGCCAATGCCGCCACCCACGATGGCCCATCCCAGGATCCCGGTCGCTCCCCGACTTCGTCGGGCCCAGGCACCGCTTCGACGGCAGCCCGGAACCGCTCGTGACCGGTTTCGACCAACCAGTCCCGGGCGTCCCGACGCCTGTTGTCGACCCGATCGGCGAGTCGACGACGCCGCTCCCGGACATCCCGCGCCCGACGGGCCTCGTCCCGCCGTTGCGCCAACCGTTGTTCGGCCGCGACACGGTCGGTCTCGACCTCCGACAGCGAGGCGATGGCGGCCTCTAACTCCGAGGCCGCTGCCGTCGCCGCCGCCTCTGCTCCCTGGTCCCGCAGTGCCTCGACGCGGCCACCGAGGCGTGCAACCCGTTCCCGCAACGCCGCCTCGTCGGCCGACGCCTCCGCCAGGTCGGCCCGCGCCGACTCGACCTCAACGGACGGCACCGTCACATTCGCCAGGGCGTGTTCTGCCCGGGCCAACGCATGGTCGACCGGCGTCTCCACCCGCCGGGTTCGCAGTGCGGTCGCCAACGCCGTCCGGACGGTCACGGTCATTCCCCGGTGGAGAACCCCGAGCCGCCCAACCACGGGCCCCGGATGTCGACAGACGATCCGATCGTCTTCCGGGTCCATGACGGCCGCCAGAACCGTCTCCGCGTCCGCTTCCAAATCTCGGAGATCGACGGCCTCGCCGTTCCGATCGATGCCTGCCCATCGTACCTTCATCGGTCCCGTGATTTCAGCGCCGACGGCGATGGGTGCTCGGTCCCTACAGCGAACTTCGCGTACGAGGTACTCTTCGCGTCGCGGTCAGCGTATGCCTCCGCGGCCGACTGCACCCGGTCGTCTACGTCCCGGTCTGGTACGAACGGCTCCAGTCGCTCCACCTGGACAGCACCCCCGAACTCCGCACGGAACCGACACGCCAGAAACTCCCCGAACGCAGACGCCTCGAACAGCACCACCCGACCGAACCGTCGGACCACCGTCTCGGAGTGGGTGGCCGCCGCGTTCCGCAGGGCAGCCCGCGCCTGCTGGGAGTACGCGATGACCAAGAGCATGCCACCGACTGGCTCCGGGCTCCCGCATAAGTGTTCGCTCAGCCGAGGTGGTCGACTTCGAACTCAAGGTCCGCCTCGTCGAACCGCTCCCGGATCAGCTCCCTGGCTGTCGTCTCATCGGCGGCGGCCACGATCGTCCCATCCGCGACACCCCCGGACGCCCGGTACACGTCCAGGTCCTCGGCCTCGAAGGCCGTGGCGTAGGTCCGTAACACCGTCCCCACCCGCTCCTCGAGCTCGGCGAGGTCGAGCTCCCCGTCCTCGTACTCCCGCAACGCCGCCTCGATGTTCCGCAACGCCGAGATCCGGTCCATCCTCACCTCATCTTCGTGCGGGCCCACATATGATGGTTCGTCTCCATTAGGTGGTCCGCAGGTGCCCCTGGGACGGCTGGTACACCTCTCCCTTCTGCTTGAGCTTCTCGATCTCGTGTTCGGCCTTCGACCGTTCGGTCCCCAGCTCCTCGGCCCGGTCTAGGACCTCCTCGATCGGGGCGCCGTCCTCGTACTCGTCCTCTAACTCGCCGATGATGCCGCGCAGGTTCTTGATCCGGTCCCGCTGGGACTTCGAGGTCCCGACCTCGACCACGTCGGCGTCGAACTCCCCGGTCTCGGGATCCACCCCGATGTCCTCGAGCGAGGAGCGGACGATGTCGATGACGCGGTCGGCGTCCTCCTTGGTGACCGTATCCGAGAGCCGCACCCGGGCGGAGGCCTCCGCCAGCCGCACCAGCGCCTCCAGCTGGCGGGCGGTCACCGGCACCGGGGAATCCTCGCCCTGGCCCAACGCCCGGAGGTCGACGTAGAACTCCCGGATCCGCTCCCGGGCGTCCTCGCTCATCGTCGGGTAGATCGAGGACTTGGCGTGGGCGATGTACTTCCGCAACAGTTGCGGGTCGATCGTGGGTGCGACGTCGTGGACCTCCTCGTCGACCTCCTCCTGGGAGACCGCCGACGCCGCCACCTCCTCGTGGTGGGTGTTCAACTCCCCGGCGTAGTTGGTCTGGAGGATGTGCTCGGCGAGTTCGGCGTCCTCTTCCTCGTCGGGTTGGTCCGACACCGTGAATATCAGGTCGAACCGCGAGATCAGCGCGGGTTCCAGATCGATCTGTTCGCCGAGGGGTTCGTACTGGTCGAACCGCCCGTACTTGGGATTGGCCGCGCCGAGCAGCGAACACCGGGACTTGAGCGTGGCGTTGATTCCGGCCTTCGAGATGCTGATCTCCTGTTGCTCGAGGGCCTGGTGCATCGCCGACCGGTCCTCGGAGTTGTGGACCACCATCCCGTTGGCGACGAAGTTATGCGTACCTTCGACCGTGAGGTCGTAGACCTTCGAAGACGCGGTGGCAGCAACCGGATCGACGCTGGTCACGGTCCCCCAGCGGATGGCTTCGACGGTGGACGAAGCGTCGGCGGTCCTGAGTCCCCCATCGGTCGCCGCCGGGGGGATCGTCTCCGGGACCGGTACCCGGTCGCCAACAGCGAGGTCCTCCGCGGGTCGTTGGAGACGGTCGCCGTCGTCGCGGACGACAAACGGGTGGTCGGGGGTCGCCTTGACGGTGGCACCGGTGTTGAGTTCGACTTCGTACAGCGTGTCGGGCGCGTCGTACTCGTGGACTGCGGTGACCGGTCGTTGGACGAGCGCATCTTGGGCCATCGTCCACACCGAGAGGTCGGCTCCACGGATGGTTCGGCCGTTCTCGAGATCCTCGATCGTCCCCGTCGTGGCAGCGGCGTCGGCGATATCCTGGATTTCGCGTGGACCGGTCGTGGTCTGGACGGTCGTCTCACCGACTACACACCGCATCTTATCCAGTTCGTCGACGGCGGCGATGCCCTTGTCCGCGAGGACGAGCGCCCCGGCCTCGAGGGTCCACTGTTGGCCGTCGCCGAAGTCATCGCGGACGGCGGCGGCGGTGAGGCCGGCTGCCGACGATCCCTTCCCGGAGGTGTACACCGATCGCGGGGCGATATTCCCGATGTACTGGAGCAGCGCGGAGTTGTGGGAGACGACGCCGTTGGAGAGGTAGTTGTGGGTGCCTTCGACTTCGAGATCGTAGACCCACTCCTCCTCCGGTTCGACCAGGTCGATGGCGACGAGTTCCTCCCGTTCCACCGTGATATCGGTTGGTGACGATGTAGGAGGTGTCCCCCGGGTGGCGTGGACACCACCATCGGTGCGTGCGTGGGATCCGGGGGTCCTGGCGGTGGTCGCGACCCGGTCGCCGACGGAGAAATCCTCGGCGGGCACCGGTTCGAAGACGTCTTCGGTCGCCCGGAACAGCGGATGGGATGGCGTGACCTCGAGGGTCCGGCCGGCGGCGGTCCGGATGTGGTACATAGTATCCGGGGCCTCGCGTTTCCAGACCCTGGTCGCCCGCCGGGTGGTGATGGTGCCGTCGGGGTGGAGTGAGGGGACGGCGACGTCGATGTCGTCGTAGACGCCGTCGTCGACCGGGGTCGGGTCCTCGAGGTTGGCCTCGACGAGGTCCCGGATCGTGGGTTGGCGGCCGTCGGCGAGGGTGACCGGGGTGTCACCGGCGAGGCACTTCCCGGTACCGGGGTCGCCGATCAGGAGGATGTGGAGGTCGCCGCGGGTCCGGCTGCCGTCGGGGAGGTGTTTGGTGACCCCGGAGAACAGTTGGAGGGCCATCGCGAGTTTCTCCTCGTCGAACCCGTAGATCGAGGGGGCGATGGCGCCGACGATCTGCTCGTAGATGCCCGGGGACTGGGAGAGGTCGACGATGCGGGCCTTGTCCTCGTCGGTGATCTCCATGTTCTCGAACTCTTCGTCCTCGATGGCGAGCGACCAGCCGTCCATGTAGATGTCGTACATGGCGGTCTTCTCGCCGCCGCGTTCCTGCTGGTCGAGGTGGAGGACGCCGGTGGCGGTGACGTGGTCGCCGGGGGTGACGGTGCCGGCCAGGTCGTCCTCGACGTGGATGTCGATGCCCTGTGGGGTCTCGCCGCCGCGGAGGCCCTCGGGGCTCTCCTGGATGCGGAGTTTCTGGGCGTCGATGAACTCGCTTTGGTCGACGTTGACCTCGAAGGGGCCCTGGCGTTCACAGCCCTGGCATTCGTGGGGTTCCTGGAAGCCGCCGGCTTGCGGGATGCGGTTCAGGGTGCCACAGCGTTGGCATTCGAAGGCGGCCTCGGTGATCTTGGGGCGGACGTCGGTGGCCTTGCGGACCATGCCCTGGATGCTGACGAGGGTGTTGATGTGTTGGCTGCGGATGTCACGGATCTGGGTGTGGCCGTCGAGGGTCTGGACGCGGACGTGGGCCTGGCCGAGGCTGACGTCGACGGGCAGGTCGTAGAGGCGCAACGCCTCCTCGGCGTAGTCCCGGATCTGACCGGGTTGGTTTTTGAGGTCGTCGGCGAGGTCGGGGTCGTACTGGAAGAGGTCGGTCCAGTCGATGGTGAGGCTCTTCTTCTCGGTTGGGTAGTTGCGGGCGAGGTCGGCGATGTCGTCTGCGTAGTAGCGCCGGTAGAACTGGTCGAATTTGTCGATGAGTTCCTGGCTCTCCGCGCTGGCCATGTGCGAATCGGGTAGTGCCCGCGCCCCTTTGAAGGTTCGTATGGGCGCGTTCTCCAGTGGAAACGTGGCGCACGTGTGTCTGACGGGGGTTGGGGTTCCAGTTGAAACGGAGCGCACGCGTGGCTGACGCGTGGCTGCCGTGTGGCGGCGGGGTCGGAGTTCCAGTCGAAACGTGTCGCACGCGTGGCTGACGCGTGTCAGAACTCGGTTGGTTCGGGGGCGACGCCGTCGGACTGGTCGAGGTCGAAGTCCTCGCGTAACTCGATGATGCGGTCGCGGATGTCGGCGGCGAGTTCGAACTCGAGGTTGTTCGCGGCGGCCTCCATCCGGTCTTCGAGGTCTTCGATCCGGCGGGCGGCCGCGTCGGCGTCTGTGGGACCGTCGCCGGTGACCGGGCTGGTGTCGGTCTTGGCGCCGGGGAGGTTGGGTTCGGCGACGGCTTTCTCGATGGTGGCGGGTTCGGTGCCGTGTTCGTCGTTGTACTCGCGTTGGATGCGGCGGCGCCGCCGCGTCTCGGCGATTGCGTCCTCCATGGCCTGGGTGGTCTCATCGGCATACAGGACGACCTCGCCGTTGACGTTGCGGGCGGCCCGCCCCATGGTCTGGACGAGACTTGTCTCCGAGCGGAGGAACCCCTCCTGGTCGGCGTCTAAGATCGCGACCAACGAGACCTCGGGGATGTCCAACCCC
>JBDGTJ010000008.1:0-41748 GCA_042216925.1 Halobacteriaceae archaeon | reverse complement strand
GTTTGTCCGTGTGCATGCTTGTCACGGAACCGCGTGAGAAGCGGTGAGACGCCGGAATTCGGCGGCGAAGAGCTCGTACGTGGGTGCGGTTAGTTCCGCCCGAACCCACTCGAAGGACGTACGCTTCCTCACCGACCGAGAGCATCGTTTCAACGCTTCTGTATACCGAACCGTCGTGAATCCGGGCCAGCCGTACTACCGGGTGGCTGATGGCACTGACCTATCCCTCGTTCGTGTAACCGAGAGGTGCACCTGGGGGAGCACGGAACGCCGACCGCTTGAGGTGCACTGGTCATCCCGGGAGGTCTTGATGTCGCTGGCGACCCGGGATCGTTGCTGGTGTCCGAGATGGCCCACCGACGGCGTGCGGCCAGGTCCGCCCAGGAACGGAAAACCAGTGCTCCGACCGGGATTTGAACCCAGGTCATTGCCTCGAGAGGGCAATATGATTGGCCGGACTACACTATCGGAGCGCATTCCAGCGTTCGCCTGAGCCGCCTAAAACGGTTTTGTTTCCCCGTCGCCGCCTCGCGGTCACCGCCAACCGAAGTCCCCCAGATTTAAGCCACTCTCGGGAACCGTGGCCGGCATGGCAACCACCAGCGTCCGGGGCACCATCCGCGGCCTCGCCACGCGGGCCAACCCCGCATTCGCCGCCGGCATCGTCGTCACCGCCGCCCTCGCGGTGACCTACGCACTGACCGTCGCCAGCCTCCAGGTCCACACCTACATCCACGTGATGGCGGGACTGCTCTGGACCGGCATCGACATCTTCATCGGCGCCGTCGTCGGCCCCGTCGCCGGCGGCATGGACGAAGAGGAGAGCGCGAGTTTCTTCACACGACTCACACCCAAGACCACCTTCCTGCTCCCGTCCCTGGCGTTCGTCAGCATCGCCACCGGCCTGACACTCGCCCAACGCGTAGGCCTGTTCCCCCACGCCGAACCCTGGCTCGCCATCTTCACCGCCGTCAACCTCATCCCCGTCCTCCTGTTGCTCGGGTACCGCCTCGACGCCTATCGGGACTGGCGGTGGCAGACCACCTTCGCCATCGCCACCATCGGTAGCCTGGCGTGGGTCGTCCTGACCATCGACGCCTTCGCGATGACCACCCACGCCGTCGTCGCCGCTCTCGCCATCGTCACCCTCCTCTCGGTCCAGGGGTTTGGCTTCCTCCTCCCCGGTGAACTCCGCATGTACCTCGAGATGACCAGTGACGACCCCGATCCCCGGGTCATCTCGGCGATCGGCCAGCAGAACGCCAAACTCGGCGGCGTCCAGGGCGCCTTCCAGCTCGTGTTGATCCTCGTGATGGTCTACCTGCGCTACCGCGGCTTCTGAGCCTCTCCCGCAAACCGTTTCCCGGCCCGACCCCTACCCGACGTCGTGCAATCCGGTTCCGACGACGAGCCCACCGCCGACCTCGACCGTGACGCCTTCCTCGACGCAGTTGAGGCCATCGGTCGCCCCGTCGTCACCGCCGGCGAGGTCGCCCGCCGCCTCGAGGCATCCCAGGCCGACACCGCGGTCGCCCTCGACGACCTCGCCGACCTCGACACCGTCGGCCGCCTCGACGTCACCGCCGACCCCGTCGTCTACTACCCAACCGACTGGGCCGACCTCGCCGACCGGGAGCGCGTCATCGTCTTCCCCGAACGCCGCCAACTCGTCGTCGACGACGCCTCCCAGTACACCCGCGCCCGGATCACGACCTTCGCCCGCTTCCTCGGATCCGCCGACGGCGACGGCGCCCTCTACGAGGTCCGTGCCGAAGACGTCTGGAACGCGCCCTACGACGACTTCGAGGCCCTCCGGACGACGCTCCGGTCCGTGGTGGGCAACCCCGTCCCGCCACTCGAAGCCTGGATGCACGACCAGTGGGTTCGGGCCACCCGGTTCCGACTGTCCACCCACGAGGACGGGTACGTCGTCCTCGAGGCCGAGAACGAATCGTTGCTGGGCAACGTCGCCATGCAGGAACTCGACGACGAACTCCGCGCCCGCATCGACGATACCACCGCCTGGGTCGCCGAAGGCGAAGTCGCCGCACTGAAACGCCGCCTCTACGAGGCGGGCTATCCAGTCACCGACGACCGCGACCTCGAGGACGGTGCCCCACTCGACCTCGAGGTCACCTTGGAGCTGCGAGACTACCAACGGGAGTGGGTCGACGGGTTCACCGACCACGGCGCGGGCGTGCTCGTCGGCCCACCCGGCAGCGGCAAGACCGTCGCCGCCCTCGAGATCATGGCGACCGTCGGCGGCGAGACCCTCGTCCTGGTGCCCTCCCGAGAACTCGGAGACCAGTGGCGGGATGTCATCCTCGCCGACACCACGCTCACCGCCGAGGAGGTCGGCCTCTATCACGGCGGCGAGAAGACGGTTCGACCCGTCACCATCGCCACCTACCACATCGCCGGCATGGACCGGCACCGGGCCCTGTTCGAGGACCGGGACTGGGGCTTGGTCGTCTTCGACGAGGTCCATCACATCCCGGCACCGGTCCACCGCCGCACCGCCGACATCCAGACCCGTCACCGCCTCGGCTTGACCGCCACGCCCGTCCGGGAGGACGACCGGGAGACCGACATCTACACCCTCATCGGCCCGCCGATCGGCACCGACTGGTCGGCGCTGTTCGAGGCCGGCCACGTCCAGGAACCGACCGTCGAGATCCGGTACCTGCCCTGGGACTCCGAGGTGACCCGTCAGGAGTACGACGATGCCACCGGGCCCGAACGGCGTCGCGTCGCCGCCACGAACCCCGAAAAAGACGGGGACGTCGAAGGCCTCCTCGCCGCCCACGAGGACGCACAGGCGCTGGTGTTCGTCGACTACCTCGACCAGGGCCAGCGCATCGCAGACCGGTTGGAGGTCCCGTTCCTCAGCGGCGAGACCCCCCACCTGCGACGCCGCGAACTCCTGTCTGCATTCGACCGTGGGGACCGCTCGACGCTCGTGATCTCCCGGGTCGGCGACGAGGGACTGGACCTCCCCGACGCCGAGATCGCCATCGTCGCGTCCGGCCTCGGCGGCAGCCGCCGCCAGGGCGCCCAACGCGCCGGCCGCACGATGCGACCGACCGGCGGCTCCCAGGTCTACGTCCTGGCGACCCGGGGCACCGACGAGGAGGCGTTCGCCCGACGACGCACCACACACCTCGCCGCCCAGGGCATCGCCGTCAGGGAGACAGACGCCGACGCTCCCGAGTGACTCACCGCCGCACGTAGGTGACGAAGTCGAACGCCTCGTGTGATTCTCGTGACTGCTCGACCCACTCGCTGTGGTCCCACTCCGGGAAGTAGGTATCGCCCTCGTGGGCATCGTCCAGTTCGGTCAGCTCGAGTCGGTCGGCCCGCGGTAGGAACGCCCGGTACACCGATTCGCCACCTGCGACGAAGACGGTGTCACTCCCGGTCTCGGCGGCCGCCGTCAGCGCCGCCTCGACGTCGTGGACGACGACCACGCCCGATGCGACATCGAGATCGCCCCGCGTGAGCACGATGTTCGTGCGGTCGGGGAGCGGTCCCCCGAGGTCCTCGCGGATCCCCTCGTAGGTGACCCGACCCATGATGACCGGGTGCCCAGTCGTCAGCCGTTTGAACCGCTGGAGGTCGGCGCTGTGATGCCACGGGATCTCGCCATCCCGTCCGATCACGCCGTTGGCGGCGACGGCCGCGATCAGGACGACCTCCATCACTCCGCCACCGCGAACCGGAACCCGGGTGCCGACTCGTAGTCGCGTAACCGGATGTCCTCGAAGGACAGCTCCTCCAGGGGCACGTCGGCCACCTCGATCCGGGGGCGGGCCCGTGGTTCCCGGGTCAGCTGTTCGAGCAACCCGGGGATGTGGTCGTGGCCCTCGGCCTCGGGTGGCTCTTCAGGTGCCACATCCTCGAGCCAGTCCTTGACCGCACCGTACTCCTCCCGGTCAGACACCGCACGGACCCGCTCGCTGAGGTCCGCGAGGTGGTCGCCATACCACGCGCCACGGTCGCCTTTCCCACAGTAGATGTGGGCGTCGGTGATGGTGTGGGCGAACGTCCCCAGGGGCAGGTCCACGCGTTGGGCGATCACCGTCGCGAGCAACGCGTAGGCCGCGAGGTTGAACGGCACCCCGAGCGCGACGTCCCCGGAGCGCTGGGTCAAGTGGAGGTTCAACCGCCCGTCCTGGACGTTGAACACGAAGGCGAAATGACACGGGGGCAACGTCGAGACCGCGGCGTTGGCGGGGTGCCAGGCGTTCACGACGATGCGGCGGGACTCGGGGTTGTCCCGTAACTGGTCGAGGACGTACTGGATCTGATCGAAGGTCCCGTCCTCGTTCACCCACGCGTCGTCGGGGTCTGCCCACACCTCCCCGGGGAGCTGGGCGCCCGCCTCCGGGATCGGGTACCGTCGCCAGAACCGTCCATACGCCGTATCCAACAGCCCCTCCTCATCGGCCCACGCGTCCCAGATACTGGTCTCCTCCCGTAAGTTCCGGATGTGTTCCTCGCCGGAGAGATACCACAGGAACTCGTGGATCAACGAGTTCCACCGGAACCCGTCCATGGCCTTCGTCGTCAGCAACGGGAACCCCGCCTGCAGGTCGACGTGGTAGTTGTATCCGAACGTGGCGACGGTGTCGACGCCGGTGCGGTTCGGTTCGTGGGATCCCTCCGAGAGGACGGTTTCGACCAGTTCCAGGTACTGCTCCATCGCGATGTGGCTGCGCGAGCCGGCACCAAAAACCTTCCCAGCCCGGTCAGTCTGCGGCGGGCGCGACACCGTAGTACCCGGGTTCGTCCTCGCCCGGTTCAGCGACGACGAGGTCATCGCTGTACACGATGATCCACGGGATCGTCCAGTCCAGGAGGATGTCCTCGGTCTCCGGTTCCAGTTCCGCGTCCGGGTCGAGATCCTGTAAGAGCCGTGCGATCTCGTAGACGGTATACATCTTGTCGGCGTCCAACAGTTCTGCCGGTGTGTAGAAATCACACGGGTACAGCTCCCCGAAATCGGATTTCGGTCGTGGCATACCCTGGCCTGTGGGGGCGGCCCCGAAAACGGTTGGTGTGTCTCCTCGACCGATGGATTCATTCACCCCGGCACGGTACCACGCCGCCAATGACGGTGGGTGTGCCCGGTGGCGTGAGGGACCGGCCGTGACCACCGGGAACGCGGCGTTGGTCACGACGCTGCGGGCGTTCGCCGGCGATGCCTTACGGGACGTCCACGTGTTCACCCGCGACGGATACGAGACCCTCTATCTCAGAGACGACGTCGCCGAGCATCTCGAGGACGTCGAGGTCGACCGCTACATCGACAACGAACGGTACGGGTACGTCACCCGCGCGACCTACGAGGACCTCCACTACGCGAACTACGAGTTCACGGTCCGGGGGTTCGAGACCTTCTATCAGGTGCGGACGTTCCTGGGCGAAGAGGCCGATCTAGGGGTTCTCCTCTCGGTGGATCGCCGCGATGGCGGCGTCGACTTCGGTGCGTTACAGGACCGACTGGACGAGATCATCGACACCTACGGAATCGACGCCATCCGTCCCTGATCGAGTCTGGGACGAGACCGTGATCGGGGCGGGAGGCGTTACTCGAAGAGGTCGACTGCTTCCTGGTAGCGGGCGCTGGGTTCCTCCCAGTCGACGACGTTGAAGAACGCGTCGACGAAGTCGCCCCGGGCCGGCCCGTAATCGTAGTAGTAGCTGTGCTCCCACACGTCCAGTGCGAGAATCGGGTGACTGCCCCAGAGGGCGCCCTGGTCGTGTTTGTCGACGACGACGTTCCGCAGCTGGTTCGAGAAGCTATCGTAGACCAGCAACGCCCAGCCGCTGGCAGCACTCGCGGCCGCCCGGAACTCGCCCTCCCAGGCCTCGTAGGACCCGAAGTCGGCCCCGATCCGGTCCGCGAGGGCTCCGGTGGGTCGGTCCCCGCCGTCCGGCCCCATGTTCTGCCAGAACAGGTCGTGGAGGATGTGGCCACACCCGTTGTGGGTGACGTTCCGGATGGCACCCGCAGACGACCCGAACTCGCCTTCCTCCCGGTTGGCTTCGAGGGTCTCCTCGGCGCTGTTCCACCCGTTCACGTACCCCTGGTGGTGGGTGTCGTGATGCCAGGTCAGCACCTGTTCGCTGATGTGTGGTTCGAGCGCGTCGTAATCGTAGGGAAGTGGCGGCAGTTCGTAGTCGCTCATGACTCTGACTCCGGCCGGGACAACACCTGGATCGCTGTTAAAAGTTCAGGAGTCGTTCGTTAACAACACGCACACGCAGTCGGGTGGTTTCGGGCGCCCTCTGTGGCGATCGGTTGTCCTGTGGTTCACACCATCATCGGTCGTCATCGTCGTGGAACAACCGGAACGAACCACGGCCACTTGCCACCGGTGCAACCCCCTCGTCGGGGGTGTCGCTCTCTACGGTGACCGTCGCCACGCCCACCGTCGAGCCCACCCGTACCGTCTCGGCCGTGGCGATCAGATCGCCGAGCGCTGCCCGGAGGTAGGACACGTTCAAATCGATGGTCGCTGCCCCGACCCCCCGCGGGTTCGCCAGTTCGGTTCGGCACGCGATCCCGCCGGCGGTATCGACGAGGGTCGCCGCGATCCCGCCGTGGACCTCCCCACGGGATTCTCGGCCGCGGTTCGCCAGTTTCTCGTGGTAGGGCGCCCGCAAGACGAGTCGCCCCTGCTCGACCTCCTCGACGCGGATGTCGAGCCACGAGAGGAACCCGTGACTGTCGACAGCACGTTGAACGATCTCCCTGGTGGTCTCACCCTCGTCCATACCCCGTACTGAGTCGGGGCCGTGAAAACGGTTCGTCCGATGGGCCCCAACCCGGTACCGTTAATTGGGGGTTGTGACCAGTAATGCGTAGGTGATCCCCTGATGAGCGCTGGGAGCGAGGATACGGGCTGGAGGACCAACCTCGAAGAGACGGTCGTCTCCGGCGTCGGCAGTTTCGTTCTTGGGTACGTCGCGTTGTATGTGCTGCGGGGCGACCAGATCATGCGGAACTTCTGGCGGGGGTTCCGGGCGACGGGGGCAACCCGCAGCCAGCTCCAGGAACTCGGCGTCCAGGTCCCCGAGCAGTGGAAGGTGGTGGGGATGGTCTATCATTCGGTGCACAACGCTGACTACCGGTTCACCCTCGTCACCGAATCGGGGGAGGTGTCCCGGACGTTGGGTCGACCGTTCCTGAGCGGCAAGTGGCTGCCGTGGCTGATCCCGATGGCCGCCCTCGTCGTCGGGGGGTACGCTCTGGCCCGCCGCCTCGACATCCGATCACCTGAGGCCGCGGCGAAAGCCGGCGCGGGCATCGTCGCCGGGTACGCCCCGGCCGCCATCCTCACCGTCTGGGTGTTTTCGTGGACGGAGACGACCACCCGCCTCGGCCAGACATCGACGATGACACTGGGCCCGGACCTCGTCTCGACCGCCGTGTTCGTCGGCGTGCTCTACCCGGTCGTCTTCGGCGGCCTCGGCGGCCACCTCTGGGCGAGTACGACCACGGCATCGGGGGTCGAACCGTCATGACCGACACCGCCCGCGATCTCCATCTGCCCGTCGCCGCCCAACCCCGCTTCGAGGACGTGATCGACCTGGGCACCACCGCCGAACGACTGGGGTACGACCGCGTCTGGATGCCCGAGACCTGGGGTCGGGACGCCGTCACCGTCCTCGCCACCCTCGCCGCCCGCACGACCAGCGTCGGGCTGGGCACCTCGATCGTCCCGGTGTACTCCCGGTCGGCCGCGCTCATCGGCCAGACCGCCGCAACCCTCCAGGAAGCCAGCGGCGATCGGTTCCGACTCGGGATCGGCCCGTCCGGCCCAGCGCTTATCGAACACTGGCACAGCACCAGCTTCGACGATCCCCTGCGACGCACCCGTGAGTACCTCGAGGCGGTGCGAGCCGTCTGCAGTGGCGACACCGTCACGTACTCGGGGGAGACCGTCTCCATGGAGGGGTTCCGCCTCCGGTTCGATCCCCCGTCCACTCCACCGATCGACGTCGCAGCCATGGGCCCGAAAGCCGTCGAACTCGCCGGTCGGTTCGCCGATGGGTGGCACGCCCTCCTGTTCACCCCGGACGGGTTACGTGACCGGCTGGAAGATCTCCAGCGTGGCGCCGAACTGGGCGACCGTGATCCCTCGGCGATTCGCACGATGGCGGTGGTCACCTGTTGTGCCCTTCCGGATGGCGACACCGCCCGACGCCTCGCCAAACAACACGTCGCCTTCTACGTCGGAGCGATGGGCCCCTTCTACCGGTCGGCCCTCGCCAGACAGGGTTTCGAAGCGACTGCAGACCGCATCCACGACCACTGGCAAGCCGACGACCAGGAGGCGGCCGTCGCCGCCGTCGAGGACGGGTTACTCGACGCGTTGTGTGCCGCCGGTACCCCGGACATGGTCCGGGATCGACTCCGCACCCTCGAATCCGTCGACGGGGTCGACGCCGTCGCCGTGTCGCTCCCGCGGGGCGCCGACGAGGACGCGATCGCCGCCACGGTCGAGGCGCTCGCGCCCGAGGCGTAGGTTTTTCGGCACGACGGGCCATGCGTCAGCCCGCGAACCACCCCACATGCCCTCCCGTCGCCAGACCCTCTCCGCCCTCGGTACCGCCCTCCTCGCCGGCTGTACGTTCCGTGGCCTCGGCCGGGCCGCCCACGTCATCCTGGTGGAGAACGACCGCGGGGTCGAGACGACCGTCCACGTCCGGGGTATCGATACCGGCACCGGTGACCAACTCATCAATGCCACTCGGACCATCCCGCCCGCCCGCGCCGACACCGTGCCCGACCCGACCGACCTGGACGGGGCCAGCGGCGCCGCGGTGCGTGTCACCGTCGAGACCGAAGACGGACTCCGGAGCAGCTACGAGTGGACCGGCGGCGCCGCGGGCGGCACCCAGCAACTCCAGGTCGTCGTCGACACCACCGAGATCACGTTCCGGATCGGAGCTGCCACCCTCCCGGAAACGACGGGCTGACCTCACTCGAGCCACGGGAGCTCAACACGGTCGCGGTACCCATCCAGGACGGCATACCGTTCTGACCGCCGAAGCTCCAACCACCGTAACAATCGAGCTGCCCACCAGAGTTTCTGACGTTTCATCCGGGTGGCCGACGGGTCCTCGAAGTCCCAGCCGACGAACCGGAGGGTCGCCGCCCCCAGGTCGTCGGCGATGAACGCGCCGCGATCGCCATCCGTGAATCCGCCGAAGTTCTCGACCGGCGGTCCGGGCCTGACCTGCGTGGTCGGCAAGACGTTGGCCGTCTCGAAGGTCGGGACCTGTGCCTCGAGCAACGGGATGTTGTCCCCGTGGGCGTGGACCGCAACCGGCGTGCCCCGCTCGGTCAACCCGCGAGCGGTCTCCGGTGTCTTGTCGAGGTCGGTCACCATCAGATCCACCGTGATGCCGGCCCGGGCCAGGACGGGGACGGCAGACGACGCCGCCACCACCCGGTCGACGGCAGCCAACCGCTCGAGCTCCGTCGATAACGACGGGGCGGCGCCGACGATACCGACCGTTGCCCCGGTCAGTCCGGCCAACCGGTCCCGGTCGAACGGACCGACGAGCGCCCCGAGGACATCCCGCGCCCGCCGATCGGCACTGCGGTCGAACCCGAACTCACGGCGAATGGCCTCGTACGCGGGTTCCCACTCTTCGAACTCCATAGCAGGTGCTGTCTCGAGCGAAAAAATACGGGAAAGTGGGAGGCCGGAGTGGCCGCCCTCCGAAGTACCCCTACCCGGGCGACCGACCGGCTTGCAAGCCCGGGTTCCGGGTCATCCGGCATAAGTCTTCTCACCGAATCCGGCGGGCCCGACCCGCCGTCAGCGGTATGTCAGACTGCTTTTGACCCTTGACCCCGTAGGCCACCCCGATGGGTAAGGTGAGCATCGCCTTGGAAGGCTGGCGATTCGACGAGGACGCACTGTTCGACGACAACGGTGAGTTCCGACCGTTGAGCGACCTCGACCCCGACACCCGGAAGCGGTTAGTCCGGTTGACGTCGCTGCGCGGCGAGCCCTGTGATGCCTGCTGGCTGATCCACGGCGACGAGGCCATCCAGCAGTGCAACGTCGCCGGCTACGTCTACGGCGAACCGATGGCCGAGGTCCTCCTGTGTGAGGACCACGTCGATGACTTCTACTACTGGTACCAGGACGACGGTGGCGCCCAGTACCGGGGGACCGAGGTATTCCAGGACCGGTTCCACGAGTGGTTCGCCGAGGGCAACCGCGCCCCCGACGACTACGCGGGCGTCGAACACGAACGGACCGCCCCCGAGGACGTCCCCCGACCACGGGAACCGGAACCCGGGATGTTCACCGTCAAACTCTCCGAAGACGAACGCGTCGAGATCGACTTGCTCGAGGCACTCGACGATGCCGACCAGGCGACCATCGCCGAACTCGACGAGGCGCTCGACGACGACCTCAACGACGCACTCGAGGACCTATGACGATCAGCATCGCGTTGGTCGACGTCCAAACCCCAGGAAACGTCGGCACCGTCGCCCGCGCGATGAAGAACTTCGGCTTCTCCGACCTGCTCCTCGTCGATCCACCGCCACTCGAACCCGGTGGCGAGGCCTACGGCTTCGCCGGCCACGCCCGAGAAGACATCCTCCCGACTGCGACCGAACTCCCCTTCTCCGACCTCGTCACCGACTACCACACCGTCGGCTTCACCGCCCACGTCAACGAGACCGCCGCCAAACACGTTCGTTACCCCTTCGACACACCGGCAACGCTCCGCGACCGCCTCGAATTGCTGGACGCCGACACCGCCCTCGTGTTCGGGCGGGAAGGCACCGGCCTCTCGAACGAGGAGTTCGAACGCCTCGACACGGTGTGTACCATCCCCGCCAACGAGGCCTACCCCGTGTTGAACCTCGGGCAGGCCGTCACGGTCACCCTCTATGAACTCCGGGCCCTCGGCTCCGCGACACCCCACGAAGAACCAGACCACGACCGGGCCGAGGAGGCCGCCATCGAAGGCTTCTACACCGGCTTCGCCGACCTACTTGACGCCTTGGACTACCGGGAGGAGAAACGGGCGAAGACGCTGCGACTCGTCCGCCGCCTCGTCGGCCGTGCCGACCCGACGGGCCGAGAAATCACGACACTGCGCGGCGTCCTCCGCCAGGCTCGGGACGCCGCCACCGACCCCGACTAAGCCCTCACCCGTCGGGATCGCGGGCGATCAACACGATGGCGACCCATCGGATCACCGGCTCCCCGTCCTGATTCTCGGCGGTGAGCTCCGACCGGACGACACCACGGTTCGGATCGCTGTCGGATGGCCGTTTCTCGAGCACCGCACTCTCGACCGTCAACGTATCACCCGGTCGCACCGGTGTCGGCCACCGGAGTTCGTCCACCCCGACCGCACCCAGTGCCGCGGTCTCCGCGAGGTACTCCTCGACCAACACCCGCATGCACACCGACGCGGTATGCCAGCCGCTCGCGATCACGTCCCCGAACGGGGTCTCGGCAGCAGCCTCCGGATCGACGTGGAACGGTTGCGGGTCGTAGCGTTCGCCGAACCGGATGATCTCCTCGCGACTCACGGTCACCGTCCCCAGGTGACCGGGGTCACCAACCGTGATATCCTCGAAGTACCGCATCACGGGCCACCACCCGGGCGACGCCTAAAGCCTCCCCGGAATCGAATCCCCAAGATATTGATACGGACCCCCGTAACCTTGGGTTGACGATGGTGTTCGAACCCCCGCAGGTCCTCCAGTTCGCCGCCCTCCTCATCGCCGGGACACTCTTCGTCTTCGCGATCGGTGCCCGGATCTTCCTCCCCGGCACCGGCCTCACGGGGATCGTCCGCCAGTTCTTCACCGAGGACTGGAAGTACCTCGGGATCGCCTGGATCGTCACCCAGGCCGTCAACGAGATCTCGAAGTACCACGTTAGCATCCAGTTCACCGACCTGATCTACGCGATCGAGGGCGAACGGGTCGCCATGTTCCAGGCCTACACCCACCCGTGGCTCACCCTCTTCTTCGCCGGCGTCTACTTCGTCGGCTTCCCGTTCATCGTGTTGTTCACCTACTTCGTCGTGAAAGACCACAGCCGTGAGGAGGCGCGTCGATACGTCGCCGGCTACCTCACCACCACGGTCCTCGCCGTCCCCTTCTTCGTGTTCTTCCCGGTCGGCGTGAGTGCCGCCCGGGCAGACGTCGCCCCGCTCATCTACGACGTCCACCCCATCATCACCGCCGGCACCCTCTCGACGGACACGCTGCTGAAGGCCTTCCCCAGTCTCCACACCGGGTTGTCAGTCCTGGCGGCCCTGTATGGTCGCCGCGCCGACCGGTTCTACGGGTGGACCGTCTCGATCCTCGCGGGGTTGGTGGTGCTGTCGACGTTCTACGGCGGCATCCACTGGCTCTCCGATGCCGTCATCGCGGTCCTCCTGGCGGTGGTCGCCCACCGCATTTCCCGACGCATCCGGGACCCGGCCGAGTACGTCACAGCCATCCGTCGCCAGATCAGCCACCGACTGGGCGAGTGGTGAGTCACTCCGCGGCCCGGGCCTGGATCTCCTCGCGTAACACCTCACTCACGAGGTCGCCGTCTGCCTTCCCCCGGAGGTCCGCCATGCACTCCCCCATCAACGCCGAGAACGCCCCCATCCCCTCGGACTCGACCTGCTCGGCGTTCCGCTCTACGACGGCGGCGACGACCTCCCGCACCTCGGCCTCCTCGACACCACCGAGGCCCGCGTCCTCGATCGCCGTCTCGGCGTCCACCCCGGTCTCGGCCATCGTCTCGAGGAGCGCTTCGACGCCCTCGGCGGGGATGTCACCCGCTGCGATCGCGGTGAAGGCGTCCCGCCACTGCTCCCGGGACAGGTCCTCGATGGGCACCCCATCACGGCGGAGACTCGTGTAGGTGCTCTCCAGGATGTCGGCGCCGAGCACCGGATCGACGCCGAGGTCGACGGCGGTCTCGTACAACGGCATCCGCTCCCCGTACGCCACCTGTTCGGCGAGGGCAGCATCGAGGCCGTGGTCGGTCTCGTACCGGGTCGCCCGGTCGGTCAACAGCTCCGGCGCCTCGACGTCGGTGACGTCCGGTTCGACCGGCGGGACGTCGGTCTCCGGGTACATCCGCGCCGCTCCCGGCAACGGTCGCAGGTACCGGGACGTCCCGCCCTCGAGGGCGTCCCGTGTCTCCTCTGGCACCCCGTCGATCGCGGTTCGGGCGCGCTCGGCGACCGCCTCGATCGCGCGGTCGGCGGTCTCGGGAGCGGCCGCCACGAACACCACGGCGTCCCGGTCGCTCGCCCCCACCTGCTCTCGCAACCGGTCGATGTCGCCCTCGACGATCCCATACCCGGGGAGTTCGTCGGTGTGGAACACCCCGCCGGCACCATGGCGGATCGCGTGATCGGAGAACTCCGTCCCCAGCCGACGATCGGGTTGCAGGTCCCGGCCGACCACGCCGTCGAAGCCCTCGAGCACGACCGCTTTGACCACGCCACCGTCGGCGAGCACGTCACCAATGACGTCGCTCTCGGTCCCCTCGAAGACCGGCGTCACGTCCTGTGGGTCCCCGACCGCCGCGTCCCGATCCTGTAACTCGGTCGTCACGTCGAGTAACCGCACCTGTCGCTGGACCTCCAACCGGACGATATCGTCGATCTCCTCGAGACTCTGCACCCCCTTCAACTCGACGCGGGCCCCATCCTCGATCGAGACGTTCACGTCCTGGCGGATCGTCCCCAACCCCCGCTTGACCTGCCCGGTCGACCGCAACACCATCCCGATCCGCTCGGCGGCCGCCCGCGCCTGGGCCGGGGTCTCGATGTCGGGCTCGGTCCCGATCTCCACCAACGGGATGCCGAGGCGGTCCAACCCGTAGCACACCCCGTCCTCGGTTTCCTCGATCCGGGCTGCACTTTCCTCTTCGACCATCAGATCCTCGATCCCGACCCGCCCCGCATCCGTCTCGAGGACACCATCCGTCGCCACTAACGCAGACCGTTGGAACCCGGCCGTGTTCGAGCCGTCGACGACGACCTTCCGCATCACTTGGGCCTCGTCGACGACGTCCATGTCCAGTAACGCCGCGATCTCAAGGGTGATCGACAACGCCTCGTCGTCGAGTCGCCCCGGGGGTTCCTCGTCGGCCTCGACGAGACACGTCGAATCGTAGGCGAGGTACTCGAACTCTCGGTCGACCCGACTCTCCTCGAGGGCCGCCGCATCGATTTCACCCAACTCCGACGGGGTCGGGTGCAGGTACCGGGTGAACGACCGCACCGAATCGTCCGGCTCCCGTCGGTCGGTCGGACACTCACAGAACAGTTTCGTCGCCGTATCCAGTTGCTGGTGGATCTCCAAACCGGCAACCAGGCCGAGGTCCGCGTAGTCGAAGGCCTCGCTCATTACCATCGCCTCCGAGGGGCGCGGGCAAAAACGGTTCCGTCGACACTCGCGTCAGGCTGGGTCATCACCGGGCTCCACCCTGCTTGACAACGCGGCCTGCAACCGGTCGGCGACGGTCTCCTGGAGGGTCGCCGCCGTCTCGTCGTCGAGGTCGACCGCGACGCCGGTCGGCCCCGACAGGGACAACGATCCAGCGGTGTCGAGTTCGACCGACGCCAACCCCCACCGCCGCTGGAAGATCGACGCCCGACGCCCCACCGTCTGCACACGATAGTCCGGGACGACGGTGGTGCGCCGCCGCCAGAACCCGCGTCGGGTCACCGCATACCCATCGAGGAGCGAATAGCCGCGGTGTCGATAGGTCGCCCGCGCCGCCGGTCCCGCCAGACCCATGCCACCGACGAGGACGACCGCGACCCCGACCACGATCCAGGGCATCGTGACACCAGTGGCCCACGCCACCACCGCGAGAAGCGCCGCGACACCGAGACTCGCCAACCGGTACCGGCGCCGGTACCGTCGACGGGCCCGCGTCGGCAACGCGGTCAGCGTGAACTCGCCGAACGGTTCGATCTCCCGGGCCAACGAGAGCACCGACGACCGCCGCGCCAACGGGATGGCTGCCTTGGACCCCCCGCTGGGTCCACCCCGTCCCGCGTACCCGGCTGTCTCCACGTCCAGGGCCGCGAACCCGTAACGCCGCATCAAGACGTTCTCGCGGACCGTCACCGTCTGCAGCTTCT
This sequence comes from Halobacteriaceae archaeon, assembly GCA_042216925.1. Classification (GTDB taxonomy): domain Archaea; phylum Halobacteriota; class Halobacteria; order Halobacteriales; family Halobacteriaceae; genus JBDGTJ01. The sequence goes on along the minus strand of JBDGTJ010000008.1, from coordinate 26,592 downwards.
CGAGGGGGATGGTCCCGCTGTACCGTTGGAGCAACCCCCGTTCGTACCGGAGTTCATCCCCGACACGTGTCAGCCGGAACCCGTAGAATCGCACGTAGGTACCCACCGCCCCCAGCAACCACCCACCGAGCAGGGCGGCCCCAACGCCGGCGAGGATGACGGGGAGCTGGATCCTCGCGGGCAACTCAGCGACGTACCCGAGGATCGTGGGTGCGCCGAACGCCGAGAGCGTCGGCACCACCGAGAACAGGCGCAGATCGAATGACAACGCCGACAACAACAGGAGCGCATCGTCGTCGAGTTCGAAGAGCGGCTCCGTTCGGTCCACCCGCTCCTCAGCCGTCGCCCGACCCTGGAGCACGTCGGTCAACCGCTGTGCTTCCGCGACGTCGACGAACCGAAGCGACACCTCCGTCTCACCCCCGCCAGCGGTCTCGATCTCCACGACGGCGATCCCGAGCACGCGTTGGAGCAGGTTCTGCGAGACGTCGACGTTCTGCACCCGCGCCAACGGCACCTCGCGTCGTTGGCGACTGAGGACCCCGGACGCCACGTCGAAACTGTCTGCCGTCACCGTGTACTCGAACCGTCGAAAGTAGGCGTACTGGTACGCGAACACGGCCCCGACGCCGACCGCACCGACCGCCACCACGACCGGTCCCACGCCAGGGGTGCCGCCGTCGACGATCGTCGTCACCACCACCAACGCCACCAGACTCCCGAGACTGCTCACCACGCGGTACGGCACCGTCAACGGGTGTAACCTGGTCATACGGCGTCGTCGCGTTCGGACTCGATCGCCAGATCACGCAACCGTTGCTGGAGGGCCTCCGCCCGCTCCCGGGTCAACCCCGGAATCGTCACGTCCGACCCACGCGAGCCGGCCGTGTACACCACGACACTCCCCAACCCGACCAGGCGTTCGACGGGACCGCGACGCGAGTCCACGTGCTGGACCCGGACGTAGGGGACAAGCGTGGTCACCCGGGTGAACACACCCCGCCGGATGTACAGTTCCTCCTCACGCACCTCGAACCGCCAGACACGAAACCGGAACTCGAGAAACACCAACCCAACGACGAACACGACGACCCCAACAACCAGCCCGGGGATGACCCCGACGTCGAGCCACACCAACGACGCGCCGACACCGATCACCGTGACGACCACCGCAGAGACCAGGGCACCGACCGCCCACACGATCCGCACCCGGGGGTCGAGTCGCTCCATACATGCCGACCCGCCGCCGTGCAGTTAAGCGACCCGGGTCAGTCCTCGCCCAAGATCCCGCGCTCGGTCATCCGTGCCGGGTCGAGGACCTCGTCGGCCTCGGACTCGGTGAGATACCCCTTCTCGACGACGACCTCCCGCACCGTCCGATCGGAGGCCAACGCCTCCTTGGCGACCTCGGCAGCCCGGTCGTACCCGATCGACGGGTTCAACGCCGTCGCCAACGCCATCGACCGCCCGACCTGGGTCTCGCAGTGCTCCCGGTCGGCCTCGAGTTTCGCGACGAACTTCTCGCCGAAGACCTCCGACCCCGCGGCGATCAGGGTGGCAGACTGGAGGAAATTGTGCACCACCACCGGCTTGTACAGGTTCAAATCGAGTTGCCCCCCGGCTGCCCCCGTCGAGACGGTGGCGTCGTTGCCGACGACCTGGGCGTACACCTGGTTGACCGCCTCCGCCACGACCGGGTTTACCTTCCCCGGCATGATCGAGGACCCCGGCTGATTCTCGGGTTGGTCGAGTTCCCCCAACCCGTTGCGCGGCCCGGATGCCAACAGCCGGAGGTCGTTTGCGATCTTCTGGAGCGACCCCGCGACCGTCCTGAGCGCGCCGTGACCTTCGGCCATCGCGTCGTGGGCGGCCTGGGCCTCGAAGTGATTGTCGGCGACCTGGAACTCGGTGCCGGCGGACTCGCTGATGTACGCCACCGCCCGCTCGGGGAACTCCGGATGCGTATTCAACCCCGTGCCGACGGCGGTCCCACCCAGTGCTAGTTCCCGCAACCGTGGTTTGGCTGCGCGCACCCGTTCGATCCCTTTCTCGATCTGGGTGCGATACCCGCTGAACTCCTGGCCCAACCGGATCGGCGTCGCGTCCTGGAGGTGGGTGCGCCCGGTCTTGACGACATCATCGAAGGCCGTCTCCTTGGCCCGGAGTTCTCCCCGTAACGCCTCCAGTGCGGGTTCGACGTCCTCCTCGAGGGCGAGGACGGCAGCGACGTGCATCGCGGTGGGAATGACGTCGTTCGATGACTGGCCGAAGTTGACGTCGTCGTTGGGATGGACGACCCGGTCGCCGACGTCTGCACCCAGGTGTTCGGCCGCGCGGTTGGCGATCACCTCGTTTGCGTTCATGTTCGTCGACGTCCCCGATCCGGTCTGGAAGACGTCGACGGGGAACTGGTCGTCGTGGTCGCCGCGGATCACCTCGTCGGCGGCGGCGACGATTGCGTCGGCGGTGTCGGCATCGATCAGGTCGAGGTCCTTGTTCGCGCGGGCGGCGCCTTTCTTCACGATGCCGAGGGCGCGGATGAACCGTCGGTCGAACGTCTCGTCGCTGATCGGGAAGTTCTGGACCGCGCGTTGGGTCTGGGCGCCCCAGTAGGCGTCTGCCGGTACCTCGATCTCGCCGAGGCTATCCCGTTCGGTCCGGGTCTCCTCTTCGCTCATACGTGCACCGTCGGCGGGCATGGGCGTAAAACCCACCGGATGCCCGGAGCGGTCACCCCCAGTCGTCCAGTCCCGTCTGCTGGGTGGCGTCGACGATGCGTTCGAACCCGCGGGCGACCTCCTCACCCGGGATCTCCCAGTCCACGGTCACGTACTCGCGGGCGGCATCGATGTCGGGGGTGATCGACAGGTCGAGGTCGTAGTCCCGCGTGATCGCGGGGTCCAGGAACAGTTGGCGGATCCGATCGGCGTGGTCGATGTGGAGGTCCTCGGCCTCGAAGACGCCCCAGAGATCGCCGTGCTCGTGGACCGCATCCACCGCGGTCGTCGGCCCGTACCCCGAGATCCCGTCGTTGAAGTCGGTGCCGATGAGGATCGCGACGTCGACGAGTTGCTCCCAGGTGAGATCGGTGTCCGCGAGCGTCTGCTCGAAGTCCATGAGTTCGGCGTCCCCGCTACTGGTCAACTGGCGGAGCGTGTAGGGGGCACCGAACAGCAGGGTGTCGTAATCGTCGCTGCCGGCGTAGTCGATAGCGTCGTCGTTGCGCGCCATCCAGGCGGCCTGGGCCTCGCCCTCGGCCGGGGCATCGACCCAGGGGACATCGAGCCTGTCGAACAGCTCCCTCGTGGTGTGCTGGATCGTCTCCGTCAACCGCTGGGTCCGTGATTCCAACCGCGCGATCTCGACGGCGTCGCCCTCCTCTCGGGCGGCGGCCAGTCGCTCCTCGGTCGCCTCACGCTGTTCCCGGCGCTCGGCGAGTTCCTCGGCTTTCAACTCCGTCGGACCGCCATCGAAGACGAAGACGGGGGTGAGGTCGGCGGCCAACAGCTTCGGGAGGCCCTGCACGATGCCGACGAGATTCGCCACCTCCTCGCCCTCCTCGGTGGTGTACACCCCGGCGTTCGTGAACCGAACCGTCGTCGTGAGGTACTTGTACAACCAGTTGTGGGCGTCGATGGCGACCACGCCACCGCCGACGTCGTCCAACGCCACGGGGGTGAGGGCAGCCAACTGTCGCAGATCCGCGTTCCCCATTAGGGAGGGCTTGGATGGGCCGGGGCTTCAATCCGGAGGGTCCACGACCGGCGGTGGGTCCGCCTCACGGTGGTCCGCGATGAAGGCGATCTCGGCGTCACTCAGGTCCCCGCGATCACCGAACCGGGAGAGCCCAGCTCGGTAGTCCGGAGCCGGGCGGTCGTCTGGGTGAGCGAGGACCAGTTCCGCGATCCCGGTTTCCTCGCCGGTCCACCCGAACCCGGCGCGGTACAGCGCCTGGTAGGCGAACGGGTTGTTCACCCCGATCCGCACCTCCTCGAACCCCCGATCGTGGAGGTAGGTCGTTGCAGCGGCTGCCAGCCGCGGACCGATCCCTTCGCCCCGTCGGTCGCGGGCCACGGTCAGATACCGGAGCCACGCCCGGTCCTCGTCGGTGCGGTCCGGACTGAACGACACTGCCCCCACGATGTCGTCCTCCCGCGCGACCAGTTTGCCGGTCGTCGACATCACGAACTTCCCGGCATAGGCGAACCGTCGATGGTCCAGGGAGAGCGTGGGACCGGTGTCCGCATCGCCGAGCACCTCGAACTCCATCACCGAGACGTTTCGGTCCCGGGGGTTTAGGCCCTCCGCGGTCGAGGAGCGCCTGTGCACGACGTCGGGACCTTCCATCGACTCGCCCGCCTCTACGATCTCCTCATGCCACCGGCCAGCCCGGACACACTCGCCCCGGGCCTGGCGGTTGCCTCCGGATCGGTCGACACCGTCGTTGACGTCGGCGGCGGCACGGGCCGGGCGGTGAGTGCTATCCGGGATGCGGCGATCGTCGTCGACGCCGCGCCCGGCATGGGGCGGGCCGCCCAACGCCATGGGCATGCCGCGATTCGTGGCCGCGCCGAATCACTGCCAATCGCGGACGGGCATGTCGATGCCATCCTCATCGTCGACGCCCTCCACCATTTCGAGGACGCCCCGGCCGCCATCGATGCGGCCTTCCGAGCGATCCGGCCCGGCGGCGTCCTCGTCGTCCGGGAGTTCGACCCGGCGACCCTGCGGGGACGGTTCCTCGTCGTAGGCGAACACCTCCTGGGGTTCGACAGCCAGTTCTTCACGTCGGCGGACCTCCTCGACCTGTTCGAGGCAGCCGGATTCGACCCCACCGTCGTCGACGCGGGGTTCGGCTACACCGTCGCCGGTCACAAACCGGAGGCCCAGCCATGATCGGGTGGCTCGGGGCCGTCGACCGCGCGGCACTGCGGCGATACCTCCTCGGAGACCTCATCGTCATCGTCGGATTCCTGATCGCGGGCGAACTCCACCACGGCATCGATCCGATGACCTCGCCGCTGCTCGTCGCTGACACGCTCGCACAGTTCCTGCTCGGCTGGCTCGTCGCCGCACCGGTGCTGGGCGCCTACGCGAGGGCGACCCTCGACCGACCGGCAGTCGCCGCCGGACTCGCGGTGCTGTCCTGGGTCGCCGCCGATTTGCTGGGACAGCTGCTCCGGAGTAGCGCGGCCTTCCATGGCGATTACTCGCCGGTGTTCGCACTCGTCATCGGCGCAGGAGGTGCGGTCCTGTTGACGGCGTGGCGATTGCTGGCGGACGTCGCTGCCACGCGACGAGAATGAAGACCCAGAGGCCATAAGTTATGAGTAGGTAATATCTGGTATATCAATCAACCATGGGAAACACTTATGTAGGTACCTATTGTAGTTTTTGATAGATTATGACTGGCTACTATGACCTCGTTCTCGGCCTCATCCCACTGTCCCTGTTCGGCCTGACCGGCACCCTGACCGTCGGTGGCTTCACGCTGACCACCGCCGTGACCGTCGCCAGTCTCGCCGCCATCGCCATCGTCGGCCACGCACTCTTCGTCAACGCTCCGGTCGACGACCACGGCTTTACCCCCGAGTAATCCGGCCGTCCCCTTTTTCCCCTCGCTCTTCCTCGGAGTACCTGATGACCTCAGTCCTGTACCTCGGTCCCGAGGATGTCGAGGACCTTGCGACGCCCGGGGAGTTCGTCTACGCGGTCCGGGACGCCTACCGGCAACGCGGCCAAGGGGCACCCGCCAAGCCACGCACCACCCTCCGCAACGAGGATCCGCCCGGCATGTTCACCGGCTACCAGGCGATCCTCCCCGAGACCGGGATGGGCGGATACATGTACAGCGCCGGCTTCGCCGACAGCGACGCGTGGTTTCTCGCCCCGTTGTTCGACCCCGAGACCGGTGACCTCCTCGCGCTCGTCGACGGAGCCTGGATGAACCCGTACAAGACCGGCGCCACCGGCGCCGTCGCCGTCGACGCCCTCGCCCGGGAGGATGCCGCATCCCTCGCCGTGCTGGGGTCTGGCCCCCAGGCACGGGGTCAGGTCCGGGCCACCGCCACCGTCCGAGATCTCGAGACCGTCTGGGTATACTCCCCCACGAAATCCCACCGAGAGTCCTTCGCCGCCGAGTTCAACGAACGGCTCGATGCCGCCGTCGCCGCCGTCTCCTCCAGTGGCGCCGCCGTCGAAGACGCCGACATCGTGATCACAGCGACCTCGAGTCACGAACCCGTCTTCGACGGGGACAACCTCGCTGATGGCGCCCACGTCACGGCAATGGGACAGTATCACCCCGACCGCCGCGAGGTCGATACCAGCACCGTCGCCCGCGCCACCTACATCCCGGATCTCCGGGAGCGTGTCTTCCAGGACGCCGGCGCCTTCCTCCACGCCAAAGCCGAGGGCGCCGTCGACGACAGTCACATCCACGCCGAACTCGGTGACGTCGTCGCCCACGAAGCCCCCGGCCGCACCGACGCCGAGGAGATCACCCTCTTCGACAGCGGGGGCACCGCCATCGAAACCGTCGCTGGCGCCCGCCTCCTGTATGAGAAGGCTACCGAGGCGGGCCTCGGCACCGAACTCGAGTGGTCGCCCGCCAGCGAGTCGCTGACTGGTCGCTGAGTCAGGCCAGACCCAGTGCCGTCACCGGACCGATACCCGCCACGAACGCGCCCACGAGGTAGCCGAGCAACACGCCGCCGTTCAACGCCGGCAACCCCGCGTGGGCACCCTCCACGTTGGTCGCGAGGTACTGGAGGGCAACCATCCCGACCAATCCACCCGCCAAGGCCCCCACAGCTGGTGCGTTCAACGGGACACCGGCCACCAGTGTGGGCGCGTCGACGTAGACACCGGCGCTCACCGCCATCATCCCGGGGAAAATCGCGTCACCCAAGCCAAGGATAGAGACGTCGACACCGGTCTCGGATCCGTCGTCATCGTCGGTCCCCGTCGCGGCCTCGAAGACGTTACCGTCGTCGAGCAACGTAAACGACCGCCGCGTCGGCACGACGAACACCATCGGCAACTTCAGGTCGCCGATACCGGCCGCCAGCGACTGCATGTGTCCGGAGACGTACACCGAATAGGCGTCGTATACCGCCATCACCACCAGCAACAACACGATCGGCAACGGGGCGAGACTGATGCCGAACTGGGCGATCATCCCCGCTCCCGCAACGACCGCCGCAACGTCCAGGACCCACCACTCCGGATACACCCACAGGACCAGGGCCAGGCCTGCACCGACGACGATCGGGAGGACCGCCGCGCCCGGCAGGGTCGCCGGGATCGTTGTCCCGACAACGAGTGCGACGATGTACCCGAACACGAGGATCAACGCCACCCGAAGCACCGACTTGCCGAACCCATACCGCTGGGCGAGGAGGAACACGCCGGTTGCGACCAGGACCTCAAGGAAGATGATGCCGCTGTTGGAGACGCGTTGGGCGTCCTCGAAGGCTTTCAACCCTGCCGCGAGGTATGATTCCGCCAGCAGGACGCCCCCGGCAACGGTCGCCGCATAGAGGACGAAGACCCCGGCGGTGGCGATCAGGTGATGGTCGCCGGTGTCGGCTTCCGCCGGGGATTCACTCATACCCTCCGGTCGCCGTCCCGCGTTGTTAACTGCTTTCCTCTCGGCCGAGTCCTACCCGCGAACGTAGAGTGGGTCGCCCAACAACTCGGGGAGGTGCGTGTCGTCGGCCGGGGAGACCGCGAAGTACGGACGGTCGATTGGTCCGAAGACGTCGACGACGGGGCCGACGGTCCTCAACTGGTCGTCGACCGTGTCGGCCCCGATCTCGGGGATGCGGTCCTCGTCGGCGCGGACGACCAGGACGCCACCGGCGATGCGGGTCACGGTCCCGAGTCGCCACATCAGTCTCGGAGTGCCTTGATGTAGGCGGCGACCGCCTGGATGAGGTCGCTTTTCGTTGCGTCGTCTGCGGAATTGACGAGGACGCGCCCGCGGGTTCGCGTGGGCTCGCGGCTGTAGGCGATGTCGCGCTCGATGACGGCATCGTAGCCGACTTGGCCGACGGCTTCCGCGAGTTCTTCGACGCTGGGATCCTCGACGGCGAGGTCGGTTGCGACCCGGCGGCCGTCGCTCCGCGAGAGGGTGGCGTCGAAGTACGCGGGGTACAACACCTTCTCGACCATACCTGATCGGAGGATCCGGCCCGGTAAGTACCTGGCTCTCTCAGCGCCGCCAGGCCAGGAGGAGTGCGACCACCGCTGCGAGTGCGGTCGCTCCGGGGCCGAAGCCGGGGCCGGTATCGCCCGTCGTTGTGGGGGTTGTCGTCGGTGTCGTTGTTGTCGTGGAGGTTGTGGTGGTGGTGGTCGTCGTTGTGAAGGCCGCGGGATGGAGGGCGTGGGCGATCTTCGAGAGAGCGGTGACGACTCTCGGACCGGGTTGGTTGAGGGTGTTGGCGTTGACGACGATGATGTTCCCCTGTTCGTAGGCCTGGGTCTTCGTCAGGACCGAGGAGTTCGCGACAGCGGCCCTTGCCTCGGCGGGTGTGGACGGTCCGTACTGGGAACCGGGCGTGTAGGTGACGAGCAACCACGCCGGATCTTGCCGGAGGATGAACTCGTTGGTGACCTGGGGATATGGCGAGGTGAAGTTGCCGTTTGCGACGATGTTGGTGGCGCCGGCCGTCCGGATGATCTCCCCGATGAAGGTGGTGGGCCCGACGCTGTACCGGGTGCTTCCCTGGCCGCTGCCGAGATCGTAGAACAACGTGGGGGTCGGGGCGGTCGCGACGGCCTCCCGGATGGTCGCAAGCCGGGAGCGGAAGGTCTCGATCTCCGAGCTTGCGGCCTCGCAGGCATCGAGCAGGCGGCCGACGCGTTCGATCTTCGCCGTGACGCCGTCGAGGGCACTGACCGACCGGAGTTTCACGACGGGGACGTCGGAGCGCCGGAACTCCGTCGCAACGCTGTCCGCGTAGCTGTTGCCGTCGATGATGATGAGGTCGGGATCTTGGGCGAGGGCGGCCTCGTAGTCGACCTGACCGATCCCCTGGGCCACGACCGGGATCGTGCTGGAACCGTTGAGATACGTCGAGAACGCGTCGATGCCGACGACCCGATCTTGGGCGCCGAGCTCCCAGACCGTCTGTGCGGCACTGGGTCCGAGGACCACGATGCGGTCGGGCGCCGAGGAGAGCGTCACGTTCTCGCCGGTCGCGTCGGTGACGGTGTATGGGTACTCGCAGGTGAGTTGGTCCGTGGCGTCGCCGGGCACGGCGGCGCCCATCGCCGGTGTGGCGACGGCGGCGAGGATGACGACGATTCCGAGGAGGATGGGGTAGCGATCGTTCACGGCCACCGCCACACCCGGGTTCAATAAATATTTACCTAACCCAAGCGAGGTTGTACTCGATGCGTCAGTCCCGGGGCATCGTGGGTGCCTGGCTCGTGGGCTTGAGCACCCTCCTGGTCCTCGTCATGCTCTGGAGTGCGACGATCGGGGCCGCCGACATCGGTCTCCGGGGTGTCACCCTGGTCGTCCTCGATGCCCTCGGGGTCGTGACCTACGATGCGCCCGGCACCCACACCCGCGTCATCGTCCTCCAGTTCCGGTTCCCCCGCGTCGTCCTGGGTGCATTCGTCGGCACCGCCCTCGCGGTCGCCGGCACCGTCATGCAGGGGTTCTTCCGGAATCCATTGGCGGACCCGAGCATCGTCGGCGTCTCCGCCGGTGCCGCGGCCGGCGCCGTCGCGTTCATCGTCGCCCCCGTGGCCGCCGTCCCATTCGGCCTCCCTACCGCCGCCCTCCTGGGCGGCCTCCTCACCGGGTTTGTGGTTTATTTCATCGCCACCGAGGACGGGCACACCCCCGTCGCCACTCTGTTACTCGCCGGCGTCGCCGTCCAGACGTTCCTGGGTGCCGCCGTCTCCCTGATGATGATCCGCGCCAGCGACGGTGGCCTCCGCCGGGCGATCGTCTGGCTTCTTGGCAACCTCGGCGCCAGCACGTGGACCGAAGTGCAGATCGTCGCCACCATCACCATCATCGCCGTCGTCGTCTTACTCGCGTTCGGGCGGGACCTCAACGTCCTCCTGCTCGGCGAAGCAGACGCCCACGCCCTCGGCGTGGAGGTCCACCGCAGCAAACAACTGCTCCTCGCGATCGCGAGCATCCTCACTGCCGCCGCCGTCATGTTCGTCGGCGTCGTCGGCTTCGTCGGCCTGGTCATCCCCCATATCATGCGATTGCTGGTCGGTCCAGACCACAGACTCCTCCTGCCGACAAGTGCCCTCGCGGGGGCAAGCTTCCTCGTCGTCGCCGACGCCGTCGCCCGCTGGGGCGCAGCCGCCACTCCCGTCGGCGTCATCACCGCCTTCGTCGGGGCGCCATTTTTCCTGTACCTCCTCCGACGCCGGGAGGTCTACGCACTATGACCATCACCGTCACCGACCTCAGCGTCGAGCGCGGGGCCACCACCATCTTCGAGGACGTCTCCGCGACCGTCGACACCGGAGAATTCGTCGGCATCGTCGGCCCGAACGGCGCCGGGAAGACCACCTTGCTCCGCACCATCCTCGGCGCAGTTCCCCCGAGGAGCGGTCACGTCACCCTCGACGGGGACGCGATCACCGACCTCGCCTCCCGGGAGGTGAGTCGCCGGGTCGCGGCCGTCCCCCAACGCACGGAGATCGCCTTCGAGTTCACCGTCCGCGAGGTCGTCGAGATGGGCCGTCACCCGCATACGCCCCGGCTCCGCAGCGATCCCGACCCCGACCAGGTCACCACCGCACTGGGCCGCACGGAGGTCAGCCACCTGGCGGATAGATCGATCGACGCGGTCAGTGGCGGCGAACGACAACGCGTCCTCCTGGCCCGCGCCCTCGCCCAGAACACCCCGGGTCTCCTCCTCGACGAACCCACGGCCAGCCTCGACGTCAACCACCAGGTCCGCACCCTCGATCTCGTCGCCGACCTCGCCAGCGACGGCAAAAGCGTCCTGGCCGCCATCCACGACCTCAACCTCGCCGCCAGGTACTGCGACCGGTTGGTGTTGCTCGCCGATGGCGGGATCGTCGCCCGAGGACCGCCCCGCTCCGTCCTCACCCCGGCCGCCATCGAGGCCGCGTTCGGCACCCGGGCCGTCGTCCGCCCCGACCCGCTCACCGACGCACCGGTCGTGACCGCATTCCCCGCGAAATCTACCGCTCGAGATGCGACCGTGCACGTGGTCGGTGGCGGCACCCCAGCGGCCCGCGCAATCACCGCCCTCCACGACGCCGGCTTCACCGTGACGGCCGGGATCGTCCCCGCCGGCGACACCGTCGCCGAGACCGCCCATGCCCTCGGGATCGACACCGTGGTCGCACCCCCGTTCGAGGCCCCGGCCAGCGAGACCATCGAGACCGCCACGGCCGCCCACTCCGCTGCCGACGTCACCCTCGCCGTCCCCGGACCGACAGCCGCCACCACCCCGAACACCCGACTGCTCGAGGCCGCAGACCGCCGTGTCATCCTCGAGACGACAGCCGATACCCCCTCCCTCCCGATCGACGCCGCCCGACGCACCTCCCTCGGAACCCTCACACAGACCGTCACCGCCGCCCTCACCGACCCCGAACGCATCCCCGTGTCCACTGACCCCGAGGAGAGCCACCGAACCTAAGACCCCGAGGCCCCTGCCGCTCGTATGGCCACCGGTCGCCACGCCACCGTTCTCGTCTTCCTCATCCTCTTCGCGGCCATCCCGGCCGGCGCCGCGACACCGGCCCACGCCAGTGCCACGGACCCGACACTCACCCGGACCATCACCCTGTCCCTGACCCCGTCCGAACCGGGGACCGTCGCGGTCACCGTGCAGTTCATCGTCCCCGACACCGTCACCGAAGTCACCACCCGCCTCCCCGAGGACGGGACCGACGTCAGGTCCGAGAGCTTCACGAACACCGGGAACACGACCTGGCGATGGCAACGTGGCAACGGCACCCGCCCGACCATCTCGTTCACCGCCGTCGTCAACGAGACCGGCGTCGCCCAGACCCTCGACGCCCAGGGGTCGTACCTCTTCGTCGATGTCGGTCCGTGGGCGCTGGGAGAGGTGCCCCGGATGCCCGTCCAGTGGCTACGAACCGGTGCCCCCGTCGACTTCGAGTCCACGGTGACCACGGATGGACCAGGTGCCACGGGCGGCGAGATGGTGTTCCTCGGACCGGTCACCGAGTACACCCGGACCGCCCACGACCAGACGTTCCGACTCATCGTCCCCGAGGCCGCCACCCTCCATGAGTCCCCAACCGCCATCCTCACCTCATTGACAGCCGCCTCCGACACCCTCCGCGTCGGCGAACGCGACGACGAAGTCGTGTTCATCGCAGCCCCCACCAGCATCAACTGGGGCGCCCGCGGCCTCGCCGGCGGCAGCGACGCCTGGGTCGTCGCCGACGAACAACTCGACACCCCGGCCAACGCGTGGTTACACGAATACCTCCATACCCGACAAAGCTTCCGGACAACCCCCACGACACGATGGGTGACCGAGGGCATCGCCACCTACTACGCCGCCTTGCTCACCCTCGAACAGGATCGCATCAGCTTCGCGGCGTTCCGTGACCACCTCGCCCGCGGCAGCCGGGACCCCTACGCCGAGGCGATTCTCGCAGATCCGCGGACCTGGCCAGCCGGCGCGAACTACTTGAAGGGCGCCCTCGTCTGGGGTGGCCTTGACTTCGAGATCAGGCAGGCAACCGACAGCCACAACGCCGCAGCCGATGTCTTCGCCCGCTTGAACGCCCACGAGGGCGAGGTCGGTGGCGCCGACCTCCTCGAGATGGCCAGTGCCGTCGGTGGTGAGACCGCCGAACAGTACCTCCAGTACTACACGACCGAACCCGTCGCTCCAGACCCCTGGACCCGCGAACAACACCGCGCTGTCTTCGACACCGATCCACCACGCATGGTCGTCGAACTCGCCCCAGCCGAGTTCAGGCTGACCGGCCCCTACCGGACGCAGTCCTCGATCCCCGACCCGATCGTCGTCAACGAGACCCTCACCGTCACGGCAACGATCACGAACGTCGGGGATCTCACGGGCACCTACGAGGCCACCCTCACGATCGACGGTCACCCCGTCGCCACGCGATCGGTCACCGTTCCCGCCGGCGAGACCATCACCGTCAGCCTCGCCCACACCTTCGAGACCGACGGCATCTACACCGTCGCCATCGGCCCCGCAACCACCGAAGTCCGGGTCGCCGAACCCGTGACACCGACGGTCACCGACCTCACGGTCAACACGACGACGATCTCCCCAGGAGAGGCGATCACGCTCACGGTCACCGCCACCAACACCGGCGACTGGCCAGGTGGCCCCCTTCCCGTCACCGTCGACGGCAACACCGTCACCACGATCAACCCGACGCTCACCCCGGGTGAACAGACGACGACAGAGGTCGTCCTCAATTTCTCGGCCCGGGGCGACCACGAGATCGTCGTCGGCAACCAATCGATCCCCGTCACCGTCACCCGCTCCCCCACCCAACCCGGGTTCGGCCTCGGCACCGCCGCGGTCGCAGTCCTGCTCGCCGCCCTCGCGCTCCTCTATCGACGACAGGCCTGGCCGTGACCATCGGCCCGCGGACTTTTCATATCCTGACCCCAAGCACCGCGTAACTGTGGCGTCGACTACCTGCCTGGCCCGCTCTCCAACCCCATGACTGCCACCGACGGTCGAACGGTCATCCTGCTTGCCGTACTCGTCCTCCTCGCCGGGTGTTCGGCGGTCCAGGACCTCCCCGTGGACATCGAGGTCACCGGTCCCGGGGGTGACTCCGTCCAGGTCACCGTCCAGTACGTCATCGACGGTGATACCATCGTGGTCGTCTATCCGGACGGCCACGAGGAGACCGTCCGCCTCCTGGGCGTCGACACCCCGGAAACCGGCGATACCAACCCCGTGGAGTTCGAGGGCGTTCCCGACACCGCGGCGGGTCGGGCATGTCTCCGTGGCTGGGCCGAGAACGCCAGGACCTACCTCACCGACCGGCTCGCCGGCCGGACCGTAACCCTCGAGTTCGACGCGCTGGCCGACCGCCGCGGGTACTACGACCGGTTGCTCGCCTACGTTGTCGTCGAGAACACGACGATCAACCGGCGCCTGATCGCCGCGGGGTACGCCCGCCTCTACGATTCGGAGTTCGAGTCCCGCCTCCGCTACGCGAGCCTCGAACAACAGGCCCAGGCCGACCGCCGCGGCGTCTGGCAGTGCCGCGATCCCTGACCTGGTCACTCGACCGCCCGGACGAGCGCCCCGAGTGGCGCCGCGACCAGGCCCACGACGACGGCGACCACGAGGGGGCGTCCCGCACCCAGGAGTCGGTCGGCGGTCCCGACGGCGACAGCTTGCAGGACGAACGTCGCGACGATGATGACGCCGACGCCGATCCCCCAGAGGATGGCGCGACGCGGTGAGGGAGCGAAGACGCCGACCAGTGCCCCGGCGGCGACGATGCCCAGCCAGTGCATGCTCGCCACCCCGATCCCGAGCGCCAGTGCGGCGAGGACCGCGATGCGGCGCCGGCCCGGATCCTCGCGGATCGGGGTCAACCAGGTGTCACTCATCGGGCCCACCTCGGAACCGGAGATCGAGGGTTCCACCCGCCGAGGTGAGGGACCGGTACTGCCCGGATGCCCACAGCCCGAACTGGTCGCGGTAGTGGGGGTCGAAGTAATCGCCGGCGTTACCCCCGGGGAGGATGCCGTGGGCGGTCCCGTTCGGGGGGACGACCATCCGCCAACTGCTACCGGCGGGACCGGTGCGGTGGTAGTTGAACAGCGTGGTCGCCGACCCCGCGATCGGTCGTTCCGGGTACCCAAGGAACTCGAGGTCGAACGGGTGGTCGACATCGGCGACGTTCAGGTCCCCGTAGGTCTCGTACCCCCGGTCGCGCTCTCGCGTACGGGCGGTGGCGACGGCCTCGCGGAGCACGGCCCGTCGTGACCGACCGATTCGATCGAACCACGCCGCGTCGGCGGGCAAGGTCGCCGTCACCCAGTCGGCCGGCCAGTGGGACGCATCGAGGTCTGCGGCCGCGAACGCCTGTTCGTACAGTGCCTCCCGGTATGCCGTCCAACACAGGGCGAACCGGAGCGGTGCCACCCCGTCGGCACGCATGTGGTAATCCCACGAATCGAAGACCGCCGTCCAGGCGGCGTCCTCGGTGCCGGCGACCGCCGCCTGAATGGTGGGTACCAGGCGGGCCGCTCGCTCGTCGTAGGTGTCCCGTTGCAGCGCCCGCATATCCGCGGGCGTGATCGGGTCGTCTGCGTCCCGGAGCGCCGTGAGTCGATCGTCTAAGCGGATGGCGCGGAACGGGTCGCTGTATGCTTCCGCGAGATAGTGGCGGGGCGTGTCGGTGATTCGTTGGTTCGCGGTGCCGAGCACGTCGACGTCCTGGACCTGGGGTTTCTCCTCGAACGGGATGAACCCCTCCCAGGAGGACTGGCCGTACGGGGTGAACCCCCGCCACTCGCCCTCGCCCCGGGAGCCATCGAACACCCGGGTGCCCGCCACCGGCTCCCCGTCGGTCCGCCGGATCGGGATCTTCCCCGTGAGACAGTACAGTGTGCCCCCGTCACCGCTGGCGTAGACGAGGTTCTGTGTCGGTTCGTCGAAGTGCCGGGTCGCCGCGAGGATGTCCTCGATTCCGTCACTCCGCGCGTACTGATAGATGGCCAACGTCGTCGCCGTCCCCGTCAACCCGGTCCACGCCATGGCGACGGTGTGGTCCTCCCGCGTGAGAAGGGGGCCGTGGACACTCTCCCGGACGTCGATCGTCTCGTCCGGTCCGTCCGCGACCGCGATGGTCTCGGTCCGGGTCTCGAAGGCTCGCGTCGCTCCCCGGTACCGGTATTGGTCCTCGCCGACGAGGTCGTACTCGTAGAAGTCGATGACGTCAGCGCCCGCGTTCGTGAACCCCCAGGCGCCGGCGTCGTTCCGGCCGATGACCACGAACGGCACCCCGGGGAAGGTGACGCCATGAACCGTATACGGGCCCGGGTCGAGCCGTTGTTCGTACCAGATCGGCGGCGCGGTCAACGGGAGGTGGGGGTCGTTGGCGAGCAACGGGTCGCCACTCGCCGTGTGCTCGCCACCGACGATCCAGCTGTTCGACCCCACGCCGTCGGGCCACTCGAACCGTGAGAGGGCAGCGACCCGTTCGGGGTCGACCGGCGCCCGGTCTCGGGCCTGCGATGCCCGTTGTCTCCACCTCGGTGGGCTGTCGTCGGATCGGTGTCGGGCCTGGATGATCGGGGCGTCGTGCTCGAAGCGGTCGGGGAACAGTTCCGAGACGACCGTGTCGTCGAAGGCGGCGCGGCGTGCCGCCTGGCGAAGCGTCCGGAAGCTCCCGGTGAGTCCCCACGCGATCTGCTTTTCCATCAGCATCGTATCGACTGGCGTCCACTCACCGGGGGCGTAGTCGACCAACCCGAACTCGATCGGGAGCGGTTGCTGCCGTCTCGCGTCGTTGACGCCCTCGGCGTAGGCCTCCACGTGGGGGCCGGCCGGCGTGTCGGCGACCCGCTCCCAGGTCACCTCGGCGGCCCGCCTGAAGTCGATGCGGCGGTGGAACCGGTCGGACTCGAGGGTGCGGTCACCGAGCACCGCCGACAACGTGCCCCGCATCCGGCGACGGAACAGGTCCATCTGGAAGAGGCGATCGACGCCGTGGACGTACCCGACCGCGTAGTAGACGCTGCGTTCGTCATCGCCGGTGATCGTCGGGACGCCGAACTCGTCGTAGGTCACGGCGGCATCGCCATACGGGCTCTCGACCGGGCCCGTTGGCCGTTCACGGGCCCGGGCCCAGGCGTCCCCCGACAGTGGGGCGAATCCCTCGAGGTAGGTGTTCGCAGGACTGAGGAACCCCGCACCCACCCCGGTCCCGAGGAGGGCGGCCGCGATGGCGCGTCGCGTGTACTCACCGACCATACCAGTGAGGGGGTGTGGAACCGTATAAACCTCGGCGTCGCCTACTCGAGGATGGTCCCGAGCACCTCGACCGGGTGGTGGACGGTGACGTCCTCCAGTTGGGTGCGACAGGAGGTCCCCGGGGCGACGACCGGTGTCGGCCGATCCCCGAGCTGGTCCTCGAGGACGGCCTTGATCGATTGACTCATCGAATAGTGTTCGGCCTCGTAGCCGAAGCTCCCCGCCATCCCACAACACGTCGAGTCGACGGTCTCGACGTCGAACCCCACGGCCTCGAGGACGGTGGGCGCGTGGTGGGCGTGCCCGGTGGCCTTCTGGTGGCAGTGGCCGTGGTAGGTCAGCGCCCCCTCGCCGTGGCCGGGGACCGAGAGGTCGTGGGTGTCCAGGTACTCACACACCCCGTACGTGGCGTCGGCCACGTCGTGGGCGGCGTCGCTGTCCAGGAGATCCAGGTAGTCGGTTTGGAGCATCACTGCATCGGATGGTTCGGTCACCACCACGTCCCACCCGTCCCGGACCCGCGGCGCGAGGGCACCGACGTTGTGGGCTGCGCGATCGCGGGCGACCTCGATGAAGCCCTTCGACAGCGGTGGTCGCCCCGATCCGGTGCAGTCCTCGGCGAGGGCGACGTGGACGCCTGCGGCCTCCAGCACCCGGACCGCGGCGATCCCGGTCTCGGGGTGGGTGTAGGCGGTGAACGTATCCGGGAACAGGAGGACGTGGTCGGTGGCCTCGTCTGCGGGCACCCGTGGTTCGTGGTCGGCGAACCACGCGGGTAGGGACCGGGCGGCAAACGTTGGGAACGGGCGTTCCCGGGCGATGCCCGCCACCCGTTCGGCGAGTCGGTCGACGCCGGGGAGGCGGGCCACCCAGTTCGAGATGGGGGCGAGTCGACTGCCCCAGCGGGCGAGGTCGTGGACGTGGGCGAACGCCCGATCGCGGAGCGACGCCCCGTGTACCTGGTGGCGGGCGTGGGTGACTTCGGTCTTGAGTTTCGCCATGTCGACCTCGCTGGGACAGTCCCGGGCACAGCCCTTGCACCCGATGCATAGGTCGAGGATCTCCTCGTGGAAGGTCTCGGTCAGGGCCTCGTCGTCGGGGAGGTCGCCGCTCATCGCGGCCCGCAATGCGTTCGCCCGACCGCGGGTGGACAGTGCTTCCTCCTCGACGGCGCGGAACGTGGGACACATCACGCCACCCGTCGTCGATTGCCTCCCGCGACAGCCCCCACACCCATGACAGAGTTCCGCCATGCCCTGGAACCCGTTGTCGGTTCGCCAGTGCAGGGCCGGGTCGAACCCCGCATCGAAGGTGTAGTCGGGGTCGAACCGCAGGTGCTCCGTGGGGTCGAGGTCCCCACACACCTGCCCGGGGTTCAGGATCCAGTCCGGGTCGAACGCCGTCTTCAGCTCCCCGAAGAGGTCCATCACGTGGTCGCCGTACAGTTTCCGATTCCAGGCGGTGCGGGCGCGACCGTCCCCGTGTTCTCCGGAGACACTGCCCCCGTACTCGACGACGAGGTCGGTGACGGCATCCGCGATGCTCGCGAGGCTCTCGACGCCGGCCTCGGTCTTCGTGTTGATGAGCGGGCGGACGTGTAACACCCCGGGTCCGGCGTGGGCGTAGTAGGCGGCGAAGGTGTCGTGGTCCTCGAGGACTGTCTCGAGGTCAGCGACGTACTCGGGGAGTCGGTCGGGCGGGACGGCCGTGTCCTCGACGAAGGAGACGTGTTTCTCGTCGGTGGTGCGGGACAACAGGATCGGGAGCCCGGCTTTCCGCAACGACCAGAACCGATCCCGGTCGGCCTGGTCGTGGGCCTCCATCCCCGCGACGGCCCGGGTGTCCTGACCGGTGGTGGGGTGGTCCCGCGTGGGTGTCCCCTCGGCGGTCGCGGATGGGACACGGTCGGCGAACAGGGTCGCGACCTTCTCCCGGCCGGCGACGTCGTCCTCGGCGAAGAACTCCACGAGCAACAACGAGTCGGTGCCCTCGGGCAGGTCGGCGACTAAGTCGGCGAACGCCGCGGTCTCCCGAGCCATCCCCAGTAACACGTCGTCGAGAACCTCGACGGCGGCTGGATCGTGGGCTAAGATCGGGGTGACATCACGTAACGCCTCTGCGAGCGAGGGATAGGAGAGCAGTGCCACCGCCTTCGTCGCCGGCGTCGGTTCGAGGCTGACCGTGGCCTCGGTGACGATCGCAAGGGTGCCCTCGCTCCCGCAGAGCAACTGGGCGAGGTTCACCGACCCATCGGCCGCGTCCTCGACGAGGCGGTCGAGGTTGTACCCCGACACGTTCCGGTGGAGGTCCGGGAAGGCATCCCGGATGGCGTCGGCCTCCTCGTCGACGATGTGACAGACCATCGCGTCGATCCGCGCCCGCAGGTCGCCGTCGGGGTCCGCCGACGCTCGCAGATCGGCCAGGTCCCGTTCCCCGAAGGTCGTCACGGTCCCGTCGGCCAACACCGCCTCGACGCGTTCGACGTAGGCGTCGGTCTTGCCGTACACCAGCGAGTGCGCACCGGTCGAGTTGTTACCGATCGCCCCACCGAGCGCGCTCTTATCACCCCACGCGGGGTCCGGCGGGAACGTCAACCCGTGGTTGGCGAGGGCCTCGTCGAGGTCGCCCAACACCACTCCGGGTTCGGCGGTGGCGGTCCGATCGTCGGGGTCGATCGCGGTGACGTCGTCCATGTACCGCGTGAAATCGAGGACGACCGCCTCGTTGATCGCCTGCCCGGCGAGACTGGTTCCGCCACCGCGTGGCAACACCGCCACCCCCCGATCGGCACAGGTCTCCACGACGGCAGCGACGTCGGCCGTCGAGGCGGGGAGGACGACCCCCACCGGTGTGACCTCATAGGCGGAGGCGTCGGTCGCGTACAGTTCGCGGGAGTAGTCGTCGAACCGCACGTCACCGGCGGTGGCGGCGTCGAGGTCGGCCGCCAGGTCGTCCTCCCCACCCGGGCCCTGGTAATCGTAGTCCGCTCGGGGGTCGCGTGCGGGATCCGGGCCAGTATCCATACGCCGAGGACACACCAGGAACGGGAAAGCCCTGTCGCCGCTCACGATACGGCTATCACCGCTGGCCGCCTGCCAGATGCATGCAACTGCTCCCGACCATCATCGACACCCTCCGTGCCCTCCCGGTGTGGGCGAGTCTCGACGTCCTCGTTGTCATCTCGGCATTTGGCGCCATGGTGGTCGCCCGAACCACCCTCTGGCTCGTAACCCGCGTGACGCCGTCGACGGAAACCGGCATCGACGACATCCTCCTCGGAGAACTCAGACTCCCACTCGTCGTCACCGTCGGGCTTGCAGGGATCTACGCCGCCACGGCGGGGCTGACCTTGGCAGCGACCGACTCGACCGTCCTGACGGCGACGGCCTCGACGCTCCTCATCGTCCTGTGGGGCCGTGCACTCGTCCGGATCGGGCGACGGAGTCTCGCCACGCTGGACCGGGACTCCGCGACCATGGATGTCGCCCCGATCCTCGAGAACCTCTGGTCGTTCACCATCGTCGTCGTGGCGCTGTTCGCGGTGTTGACCGTCTGGACCATCGACGTCACCCCGCTGCTCGCGTCCGCGGGGATCGCGGGCATCGCCCTGGGGTTCGCCGCCCGGGACACCGTCGCGAACTTCTTCGGATCGATCGCCTTACACGTCGACGACACCTACCGCGTCGGTGATTTCATCGTCCTCGACACCGGGGTGAGCGGCACCGTCATCGACGTCTCGGTCCGCAGCACCCGCATTCTCACACGGGACGACGTCGTCGTCACCGTGCCCAACGCCGTTCTGAACGCCACACAGGTAACGAACCGGTCCCAACCACGGTCACCGACTCGGGTGAGCGTCCCGGTCGGCGTCGCCTACGGCAGCGATTTGGACACCGTCGAGACCGCACTCCTGACGGCGGCCGCCGACCAGGACCGCCTCGTATCGACCCCGGCACCCCGCGCTCGGTTCCGGGGATTCGGCGACTCCGCCCTGGAGTACGAACTCCTCGCGTGGGTGGACTCCCCACACAACGAGGGCCGCGTCACCCACGACCTCAACCGCGGGGTCTACGACGCCTTCGCCACGGCAGGGATCGAGGTGCCCTTCCCCCACCAGGAGGTCCACGTCCACGGCCTCGAGGCCACCCCATCACTCGCCGGTCCCGACCCCGCTCTCGAGTAACAGTCGACCGGCCCGATCAGAACTCGACGGTCGACTCGTAGGAGCCGGCATCGGCGACTGAGGGCTCGCTCCGGTCGATGGGGACGTCGATGAGGTCGACCCCCGGACGATCGATCACAGCCTCCACCGTCTCCCGCACGCCATCCGGGGTCTCGACCTGGTCTCCACGACAGCCGAACCCCTCGGCGATCGCCGGGAAGTCCGGGGCCTCCCAGGCGAACTGGCGACCGCCGCCGTAGTCCTCAATCTCGGGTGACTTGCTGATCGTGCCGTAGTCGGCGTTGTCGAACACGACCACCGTGAGGTCGACGCCCTCCCCGGCCGCGGTGTGCAGCTCTTCGATGCACATCAACAACCCGCCATCACCGGTGAGACAGACGACCGGTGTCTCCGGGTTGGCGATTGTCGCGCCGATCGCGGCGGGGAGCCCGACGCCCATCCCCGCCCAGGACCCGGCCGTGACGTACCGCTCGGGACCGTGGGCGGGGAACGTCTGGAACGCCCACAGCCGGAACCCGCCGACGTCGGTGACGACGACGCCCTCGTCGGGGACGGCCTCCCGCACGGCCTCGAGGACCGCCGGCGTCGTCGCGGGCGCTCCATCGTCGAGGAGGTCTGCAGTCGCGAGGGCGTCGCGGTACTCACTGCGGACGGCCGTCCCGATCCGGGCGCCCCCCCATCCATTGGTCCCCGCCGAGCGGGCGACGAGTTCGTAGGCGGCGTGGGCGACGTCGTCCGGGATGGCGATGTCGGCCTCGTAGGCTGCATCGAAGATGCGTTCGTCGACGTCGACGTGGACCAGGGTCTCGCCCATCGGTAGCTCCCAGTGGTCGGTGCTCACCCCATCGAAGGCGGTGCCCAACGCGATGACGACATCGGCTTCCGCCAACACGCGGCGCCCACCACTCGGCAGGTGCCCGCCCGTGGTCCCCACCCACTCCGGACGGTGTTCGGGGAAGACGCCTTTCCCCTTGTAGGAGGTGAGGACCGGCGCCTCGATCGCGTCGACGAGGGCCTCGACGGCAGCACGGCCATCGGGTGATCGCCGGGCGCCACCACCCACGTAGACGACAGGTTTCTCGGCCCCGGCCAACGCATCAGCCGCTGCATCGTAGGCAGCGTCGGTATCGTGGCGGACCTCCTCCCGGTCGATCGACGCCGCCGCGGCGTCGACCTCCGCGGCGAGGATGCGGTTTGGTACCCCGACCCGTACCGGGCCCTTCGGCGGTGTCTGGGCGGTCGCGACGGCGCGGTCGATGGCCGCCCGCACCGCCCGGCCCTGGTCGACGAACACGTTGTCCTTGACCGCGGTGTCGACGGTGTCCCGTTCGATCTCGTGGATCGGTTGCTTCCCGCGGTCCTCGGGGTTGACCTCCGCGGCCATATGGATCATCGGCACCGAGTCGTTGAACGCGTTCTTCAACCCGTGCATCGCGTTCGTGTCCCCGGGCCCCGGGACGACGGCGGTCGCCGCCATCCCGCCACCGGCCTCGGTGTACCCCCACGCGATGTGGGGGATGGCGGTCTCCTGGCGGGCCATCACGTACCGCAGCTCCCCGCGTTCGACGACGGTGCGATCGAGGGGCAACGTCTGGGTGCCGGGCAACCCCACCAGGAGGTCGACGCCGGCATCCAGGAGGGCGTCGTGGACGTGTTCCCCGCCGCGCTTGCTGGTCATGCCCAAGACGGCGACGCCCCACCGGAAAACCGTTCTGGACCGAACCACCCAAACCCGCGGGCCCCCACCGCGACGTATGCACACGACCGACGTCGACCTCCGGTTCCAGGACCTCGACGCCGCCGGCCACCTGAACAACGCCGTCTACGTCACCGTCATCGAGGAGGCCCGCGTCGCCTACCTCGAGGACGTCCTCGACCTCTCGTTGCGCGAGATGACGATCGTCGTCGCCGCACTCTCCGTCGAGTTCCAGGCACCGGTCACCGACGCCGACGTCCTCACCGTCGAGACCACCGTCACCTCGGTGGGCGAGAGTAGTTTCGAGATGGCCTACGAACTCCTCCACCACGACACGGTCGTCGCCACCGCCGAGACCGTCCAGGTCACCATCGACCCCGGCACCCGCGACCCCGTTCCGATCCCGGAGGCTTGGCGGACCGGCATCCGGGCCCACGAGGACCGCGACACCTGACCGAGCCCGCACCTTCTTGGAGCGGGTCGACGTAGCACCGGTATGAACTTCGGGGTCCTCGGCACCGCCAACATCGCTCGCAGCGTCGTGATCCCAGCCATCCGCGACGCCGGTCACGACGTCGTCGCCATCGCCTCCCGGGAGGAGGACCGCGCCGAAGCCGTCGCCGACAGCCTCGACATCCCGACCGCCTTCGGCGGCTACGGGACCTTGCTGGCAGACGCCGACATCGACGCGGTGTACAACCCGTTGCCAAACAGTCTCCACGCCACGTGGACGAAACGTGCCGCCGACCACGGCCTCGACGTCCTGTGTGAGAAACCGTTGACCGTCGACGCCGCCGAAGCCCGCGATGTCGTCGACCACTGCGAGGCCGCTGGCGTCACCCTCATGGAGGCGTTCATGTGGCGATACCATCCCCGCACCCGCCGGGTCACGGAGCTCGTGGCTGATCTCGGGGAGATCCGGAACGTGCGGGCGACCTTCCAGTTCCCGTTGTCGGACCCGGATGACATCCGGTTGTCGCCAGCACTCGGCGGGGGCAGCCTGATGGATGTCGGGTGTTATGCGATGAACGCCGCCCGCCTGTTCCTCGGCGATCCCGAACGGGTATACGCCCACCAGGCCGACCATCGGGACACCGGCGTCGATACGAAACTCGTCGCCGTCCTCGAGTACCCCGACGGCGCCACCGCCGAAATCTCGGGGGCCTTCGAGACCGACTGGTGTCAACAGTACCGCATCGAGGGTACCGAGGGCTGGATCGCCGTCGAGGACGCGTTCAACCCCCAGACCGACCCCGTGGACCTCACCTACGAGATCGACGGACGCCGCGGCACCGAATCCTGGACCGGCGTCAACCAGTACGCCCGCGAGATCGAGGCCTTCGCCGAGGCCACCCCCGACGATCCACCGGAGACCGACGGGCAGGAGGCAATCAAGAACATGGAACTGATCGATGCCCTCTACGAGAGCGCGAGGACCGGCGCTCCAGTGTCGCTGCCTGGAAAGACGTAAACCGTCGGGACGCCTACACTGCCCGTGGCGAAGCCTCTTCGATTCCGGCGGGACACCCGACGCTGGTCCCTCGACCGCGTCGAATCTTCCTTACTAGCGGACCTCGATGCGAACCTGGGGGCGACGATATCGACGCCCTGGTATCGCCAGCCTCCGGGCTGGTCGGCCAGGCGATTCGACATGGACAACGGCGACACCGCCCTGTTCGCGTGGCGGGACGACGACGCCCTCTGGATCGGGAACACCGAGACCCCGGAGGCGTTGTGGCGGACCGAGAAGTACACGTTCTCGGAGGTGCCCGAGGACGTCGCAGCGTGGGCCGAACGGGAGTTACTCGCGGAACTGTACGAGGCAGAACCGTGGCTGGAAGCCTACCCCACGCTCGCCCGGTTTTTCCTGCCGGTGCTCGCCTCGAAGGACGGGCGGGAATCGACCCGATCGTTCTTCCGTGATCATGCCGCCGGCTTCCCGACGGTCTCCCGGGACCGGGCGTTGACCTACTACGAGACGTTCCTCCAGACGGGCGTCCTTGACCCCTACCGCCACGTGATGGCGGGCAAACTCGGGACCTCGCCGATCGTGGACACCACCCGGATGGCGGCGGCGATGGCGGAGTTCACCGTCGCGAAACTCCTCACCGACGCCGACTACGACATCACCCCGGAGATCGAGGTGACCACGGGTCACTCCCTCGATTTCCGTGCGGTCCGCGGTGAC
Source organism: Halobacteriaceae archaeon (assembly GCA_042216925.1). Taxonomy (GTDB): domain Archaea; phylum Halobacteriota; class Halobacteria; order Halobacteriales; family Halobacteriaceae; genus JBDGTJ01. The sequence goes on along the minus strand of JBDGTJ010000008.1, from coordinate 1,552 downwards.
GACGGCACGCTCGTCGAGGTCACGCGGCCACTGCCCCCGGCCGACCGCAGCGCAGACTCCCCGGTGGCCGCCGTCCGCGAGACCGCCGGGTCCAAATCCGGGGGGCAACTCAGCGAACACGGCGGGGGTGCGACCCTGTTCGTCGACTGTTCGTCGTTCCCCGACGACGCCTGGGCGGCGGTCCTGGACGCCGAGCCGTCGGTGAGTCACCGACCGGCCATGGTGTTCCGGGTGGTACCGGACGACGGTGTCGAGGGGTATACGGTGGGATCGGTCCCCTTGGATGTCGAGAGCATCCTCGATCCCGTCCCGGCCTAGGGGCTGTCCCCGGGGTTCCCAACGACCAGGACGCGGAGATCATTAACCGTCGTGCCCGTCACCCCCGTCGTGATGTGGGCGTTGGCGGCTGCCAGGTACGGGGCGACGTCGTGATCGCGTAACGCCGCTCGGGCGTCGCTCGGGTGGGTGATCGTGGCCGCATCGACGATGGCGCCGGCCGCAGTCGACGTCCCATCGATGCCATCGGTGTCGACGCTGGCGAAGGCCACCTCACCGATTGGGTCCCAGTCGACGAACTCGAGGGCACCACCGAGGACACACTCCTGGTTCGGCCCGCCCTCACCACCGTTGGCATCGACGGCCACCGTCGTCTCCCCACCGGAGAGCAGCACCGCCGGTGGCTCGATCGGGTCGCCGCGGGTCAGTGCCTCGTGGGCGATCGCGGCGTGGAACCCGCCGACGGTCGTGGCCTCCCCACTGATACTCCCCGAGACGACCAGGGCATCGACACCTCTGTCCCGGGCCCGCTCCCGAGCTGCATTGATGGCGGTGTGCCCGTCCGCCAGCACCGAGACCGTCACCGACCGGAAGCAGGCATCCTCACTGACCGGCGTCTCGGGGACCTCGCCAGCGACGCCGGCCTTGAGGTGGTCGGCCACCCGAGGTGGCACCGGGATGTCCCAGTCTGCGAGGACGTCACGGGCATCGGCGTACGTGGTCGCGTCCGGGGACAGTGGGCCGCTGGCGACCACGCTCGGGTCGTTGCCGACGACGTCGCTGAACACCAGGCCCACGACGGTCGCCGGTGCCGCCACCCGGGCTAACTGCCCGCCTTTCAACCGGGAGAGGTGTTTCCGGACCGCGTTGACCGCGTGGATTCCCGCACCACTGGTCACCAACGCGTCGGTGACGGTCTGGAGATCCTCGAGGGTGAGGTCGGCGGCCGGTGCCGGGAGGAGTGCGCTGCCGCCACCGGTGAGCACCACCACGACAAGGGTGTCGGTGTCGGCATCCCCGACCAACGAGAGCAGTCGTCTCGTGCCCGCTTGGGCGGCGTCGTCCGGGATCGGGTGGGACCCGACGACCTCCTCGACGTGGGTGGTGCCGGCCGGCGCATCGGTCACCACGACGCCCCCGTCGATCCGGTCTCCCAATAGGGCTTCCAGCCGGGCGGCCGCGACGCCGGCGGCCTTCCCGCCGCCCACCACGAGGATCCGGTCGTAGGCCGCGACGTCGTAGGTCCTGTCGCCGACGCTGATGCCCGTCTCGTCGA